>NZ_CP157804.1:1502500-1725000 GCF_040112705.1 Flagellimonas sp. MMG031 | reverse complement strand
CCAGGAGTATTTAGCCTTGGCGGATGGTCCCGCCGGATTCACACAGGGTTTCACGTGCCCCGCGCTACTCAGGATACCACTATCTTTAACGCTCCTTGCCCGTACGGGACTGTCACCCATATCGTGCAGCTTTCCAACTGCTTCCGGTTCGTCGCGCAAAGAACATTGTGGTCCTACAACCCCGTCATTGCCGGAACAACAACGGTTTGGGCCGATCCGATTTCGCTCGCCACTACTCTCGGAATCACTCTTGTTTTCTCTTCCTCCGCCTACTTAGATGTTTCAGTTCGGCGGGTTCGCCTGCCTTACGGCATGACTGGCCTTCAACCAGCCGGGTTGCCCCATTCGGATACCCGCGGATCAATGCTCATGTGCAGCTCCCCGCGGTTTTTCGCAGCTTATCACGTCCTTCGTCGCCTCTGAGAGCCTAGGCATCCCCCATACGCCCTTCTTTTGCTTGTCGCATCCCATATAAATATGGGACGCCCTCTCGTAATCCTTAATTGTTCTATTCTACTTCGTGTTTCTTCTTTTTGACTTCACGCCAACGGTAAAATACCGCCGCGCTCCGTCCCAATATGTCAATGAACCTATGTCCCAAAAGGGACTCGTGGAGAATATCGGAGTCGAACCGATGACCTCCTGCGTGCAAGGCAGGCGCTCTAGCCAGCTGAGCTAATCCCCCGTTTCAGTCGGCAGTTATCAGTTAACAGTTAACGGTTTTGATAACGTGCTCACCATTACGTGATAATCACTCAACTTCTAAAATTTCCTTATTCAATACTCAATGAACTTCTTTAGCAGTCTCAGGCAGACTTGCTTCGGCCGTGCTCAGCGCAGGCTTCCCGTCCTTCTTTCGACTTGTAGTCTCAGGCAGACTCGAACTGCCGACCTCTACATTATCAGTGTAGCGCTCTAACCAGCTGAGCTATGAGACTGTCTTGGCCTATTGCCAGTATTTGTAACATATCATAAACGACAGCGCAGGGATAAAATCCATCTCGTGCGGGACAAGGTCTTTCCGGACGTCTCTTTCTCTAGAAAGGAGGTGTTCCAGCCGCACCTTCCGGTACGGCTACCTTGTTACGACTTAGCCCTAGTTACCGATTTTGCCCTAGGCCGCTCCTTGCGGTGACGGACTTCAGGCACTCCCGGCTTCCATGGCTTGACGGGCGGTGTGTACAAGGCCCGGGAACGTATTCACCGGATCATGGCTGATATCCGATTACTAGCGATTCCAGCTTCACGGGGTCGAGTTGCAGACCCCGATCCGAACTGTGACCGGTTTTGTAGATCCGCGCCCCCTTGCGGGGTGGCTTCCCTCTGTACCGGCCATTGTAGCACGTGTGTAGCCCAGGACGTAAGGGCCGTGATGATTTGACGTCGTCCCCACCTTCCTCACGGTTTGCACCGGCAGTCCCGTTAGAGTCCCCATCTTGACATGCTGGCAACTAACGGTAGGGGTTGCGCTCGTTATAGGACTTAACCTGACACCTCACGGCACGAGCTGACGACAACCATGCAGCACCTTGCAGGCGGTCCGAAGAAAGGGGTATCTCTACCCCATGCAGCCTGCATTTAAGCCCTGGTAAGGTTCCTCGCGTATCATCGAATTAAACCACATGCTCCACCGCTTGTGCGGGCCCCCGTCAATTCCTTTGAGTTTCATTCTTGCGAACGTACTCCCCAGGTGGGATACTTATCACTTTCGCTTGGCCACGGAGACCGAAGTCCCCACAGCTAGTATCCATCGTTTACGGCGTGGACTACCGGGGTATCTAATCCCGTTCGCTACCCACGCTTTCGTCCATCAGCGTCAGTACATGGTTGGTCACCTGCCTTCGCGATCGGTGTTCTATGTGATATCTATGCATTTCACCGCTACACCACATGTTCCGGCAACCCCACCATGACTCAAGACCTGCAGTATCAAAGGCAATTTTATGGTTGAGCCACAAACTTTCACCCCTGACTTACAGGCCCGCCTACGGACCCTTTAAACCCAATGATTCCGGATAACGCTCGGACCCTCCGTATTACCGCGGCTGCTGGCACGGAGTTAGCCGGTCCTTATTCTTACGGTACCGTCAAACGCCCACACGTGGGCGCGTTTCTTCCCGTATAAAAGCAGTTTACAACCCATAGGGCCGTCATCCTGCACGCGGCATGGCTGGATCAGGCTCCCGCCCATTGTCCAATATTCCTCACTGCTGCCTCCCGTAGGAGTCTGGTCCGTGTCTCAGTACCAGTGTGGGGGATCCCCCTCTCAGGGCCCCTAACCATCGCTGCCTTGGTGAGCCGTTACCTCACCAACTAACTAATGGTACGCATGGCCATCCCTGTCCGATAAATCTTTAACCGTAATATCATGCGATATAACGGTACCATGGGGCATTAATCCAAGTTTCCCTGGGCTATTCCCCTGACAGGGGCAGGTTCCATACGCGTTCCGCACCCGTGCGCCGGTCGCCGGCGGAAAAGCAAGCTTTTCCCCGATGCCCCTCGACTTGCATGTGTTAGGCCTGCCGCTAGCGTTCATCCTGAGCCAGGATCAAACTCTTCATTGTATTTCCTTGAATGTCTGTCCGACACCCGGAAATCCCGAGTCCCCGCATCAAAATGGTTCTTTCTTAATTCTACGCTGTCGTTACAATATGTATATGAACTTCTTCATTCTCTTAAAAACTGAGTCAAACTACATTACATCAATCGTCTCATCAATTTTTGCCCTTTACCTCGTTGGCAAAGCGGCTGCAAATTTACAACTGTTTTCTAAACCGGCAAGCTTTTTTTGAAAAAAATCAAAAACATTTTATTTGCCTCAAAAACGATGTCTTCACAAAAACTTACCTCAAAATACCTCGGTATTTTTCGGGCTGCAAATGTAAAACGCTTTTTTGGATTACACAATGCTTTTTTTGTGTTTTTTTTCAATCCTGTCGATTCGTCAAAACAATACATCAATCTGACTCTGAACTTATCCAAAAAAAACAAACCCTTTGTTGTTTTCGGGCTGCAAATGTAACACCATTTCGACAACAAACAAGAGCTTTTTTGGGCTTTTACCCACAATAAGCATCAACTCACTGAAAGCGAAGCAGATAAAAATACAACTTTTTTTAAACTTACAAAAACACCTTTGCCTTGCCTTTTCTTCCATCCAAACCAATGAAGCCTATCCTATCTAAAAGGTGAAGAAAATCAGCATGTATTACAACTAACTATTGTAGCATCTACACAAGGTATTATCTTTGTCCTCTGGATTACATAATATAGAAGTTTACACAACATGATAAAAATCACACTGCCCGATGGTGCTGTAAAAGAAGTTGAAATGGGAACTACACCCATGGATGTTGCCAAAAGTATTAGTGAAGGATTGGCCCGAAACGTCATTTCGGCCAAATTCAACGATACCACCGTTGAAACAGTAACCCCTTTGAACGAAGACGGGACCTTGACCTTATATACCTGGAACGATGATGAGGGAAAAAAGGCGTTTTGGCACTCCACTTCGCACGTCGTGGCACAGGCACTGGAAGAGCTTTATCCTGGTATAAAACTTACCATAGGGCCGGCCATTGAGAACGGTTTTTATTATGATGTTGATTTTGGAGACCAGTCCATTTCCGAAAAGGACTTTCCAAAAATCGAAAAAAAGGCATTGGAAATTGCCCGTGGCAAGCACGATTATAAAATGAGGAGTGTTTCCAAGACGGATGCGCTTTCCTATTATAAGAGTCAAGGCAACGAATATAAGGTAGAACTCATCGAAAATCTCGACGACGGTACAATCACCTTTTGCGACCACAGCACTTTTACCGATCTATGCCGTGGGGGACACATTCCCAATACAGGAATCATTAAAGCCATCAAGTTATTAAGCGTTGCCGGCGCCTACTGGAGAGGTGATGAAAACAACACCCAGCTGACCCGTGTATATGGCATTTCGTTCCCAAAGCAAAAAGAATTGACCGAGTACTTGCACTTATTGGAAGAGGCCAAGAAAAGGGATCATCGAAAATTGGGTAAGGAATTGGAGCTGTTCACCTTTTCGCAAAAGGTAGGTCAAGGCCTTCCCCTGTGGTTGCCCAATGGAGCGGCCCTTCGTGAGCGATTGGAGCAATTCCTGAAGAAGGCACAAAAGAAAGCGGGTTACGAAATGGTGGTCACTCCCCATATTGGACAAAAGGAACTGTATGTTACCTCGGGCCACTATGCCAAGTACGGGGAAGATAGCTTTCAGCCGATACACACTCCAAAAGAAGATGAGGAGTTCCTATTGAAGCCGATGAACTGTCCACATCATTGTGAAATATACAACAGCCAGCCCTTTAGCTACAAAGATCTTCCCAAACGCTACGCTGAATTTGGTACGGTTTACAGGTATGAGCAAAGCGGCGAGTTGCATGGCCTAACGCGGGTTCGTGGGTTCACCCAAGATGATGCGCATATTTTCTGTACTACGGAGCAATTGAACGACGAGTTCAAAAACGTGATCGATCTTACCTTATATGTATTGAATTCCCTTGGATTTGATAATTTCACCGCACAGGTTTCCGTGAGGGACTTGGAGAATCCTGAAAAATATATTGGAGCCAAGGAAGATTGGGAAAAAGCCGAGCAGGCCATTATTGATGCAGCCGAGGAAAAAGGGTTGAACTACGTGGTGGAAAGTGGTGAAGCCGCATTTTACGGCCCCAAGCTGGACTTTATGATCAAGGATGCGCTTGGTAGAAGTTGGCAATTGGGCACCATCCAAGTGGATTATAACCTTCCCAAGCGATTTGACCTTACCTACAAAGGAAGTGACAACGAATTGCACAGGCCTGTAATGATTCACCGTGCCCCCTTTGGAAGTATGGAACGGTTTGTGGCGCTATTGCTGGAACATACGGGAGGAAACTTCCCGTTGTGGCTGATTCCGACACAGGCTATTGTTCTGCCTGTCAGTGAGAAGCATGAAAAATATGCGCAAAAAGTTTTGAATTCGCTAGAAAATCACGAAATTCGCGCGCTCATTGATAACAGGAACGAAACGGTAGGGAAGAAAATCCGCGAGGCAGAGCTCAAGAAAATCCCATTTATGATCATTGTTGGGGAACAAGAAGAGGAGTCTGCCACCATTTCGGTCAGGCGACACGGAGGTGAAGATTTGGGCGGTTTAAGCGTTGATGCATTTTCGGACTTGGTAACTACTGAAATAAATAGTACCTTAAAGTCGTTCTAAAAAATTAAGTTTAATTAAAAAGTTTACGTCATAGCAATTAGAAGAAGATTTAGACCCCAACCAAGGAGGGAAAACAAAAACCCTCACAACATCAATGAGAAAATAAAAGCCCGGGAAGTTAGGCTTGTCGGCGACAATGTTGAGATGGGTGTTTACCCCATTTCCAAGGCAAGGGAAATAGCCAACGAACAGGAGTTGGATTTGGTAGAGATTTCACCAAATGCGGAACCGCCTGTTTGCAAGGTAATGGATTATAAAAAGTTTCTTTACGAACAGAAGAAACGCGACAAGGCCATGAAGGCCAAAGCGAGCAAAGTGGTCGTAAAGGAAATAAGGTTTGGGCCACAAACGGATGACCATGATTACGAGTTCAAGAAAAGACATGCAGAAAAATTCTTGAAAGATGGTGCCAAACTAAAAGCCTATGTGTTCTTTAAAGGACGTTCGATCGTTTACAAGGACCAAGGCGAAATATTACTGCTCAGGCTGGCCCAAGATTTGGAAGAACTTGGAAAAGTGGAGCAAATGCCCAAATTGGAGGGCAAACGGATGACGATGTTCATTGCGCCAAAGACGAGTAAAAAATAAATCGGACCGAGTCCGGTACAATAAGCGGAGTTAAATACTAGGAAAATGCCTAAGATGAAAACAAAATCCAGTGCCAAAAAGCGTTTTAAGCTTACCGGAACTGGTAAAATCAAAAGAAAGCACGCTTTCAAGAGTCACATTCTGACGAAAAAATCGAAAAAGCGCAAGCTTAAGTTGACCCATTCGACCTTGGTTCACCCAGCGGATGAGGACAACATCAAGGAACAATTACGTTTAAAATAATCGTTCCAACGGTACATTAATTATTAACCATGGAGTCGGGCTCTTAAAAGATCTCTAAAAGGGACGCCTGCTACAAAAAAATGACATTATGCCAAGATCAGTAAATTCAGTTGCTTCACGAGCTAGAAGAAAAAAAGTGATGAAGCAAGCCAAAGGTTACTTTGGAAGACGTAAAAACGTTTGGACAGTAGCCAAAAATGCGGTAGAAAAAGCAATGCTTTATGCATACCGCGATAGAAGAAACAAAAAACGTACGTTCCGTTCCCTATGGATCACCCGTATCAACGCCGGTGCCAGAATGCACGGAATGTCTTACTCTCAATTTATGGGTAAAGTAAAAGCCAATGGAATAGAGCTCAACAGAAAAGTTCTTGCCGATTTGGCCATGAACCACCCAGATGCCTTCAAGGCCATCGTTGAGAAAGTTAAGTAAAAAGTTAATATAAACTTACCCCGCTTATTGAAAGATCCCGCCTTGTGCGGGATCTTTTATTTTATATCATCTTCAACGGCTTAAATTACTCTGGAGGATTGTTTGCTTCCTGAAGCGGCGTATTCATCCAATAGTCCTGTACAGCCTCTACCGATTCATCCGTGACCACATGGTCAAACAATGGCCGTTCCTTATCCATGGGAACCCCATTTTCAGCTCCATCATTTCTCTGTAGTATGCGCTGGGTAAAAAATTCCCTGTATTGCAGATATTCCTTTTGCTCGGAATGACCCAACATATTCCCGTAAACATCCATCAACCCTTTCACTTTATACACCATACGCTTCTTAATAGCTTCCCTATCATTTGAAAAATAGGCTGTCTCATCCTTTTCCGAAGTAAAAATGGGTCTTATAAATACCTTGTCTTCCTCTTCATGACCTTTCAACAGTTCAAAGGCCAACTTCTTCTTTCTGAAAAATACTTCATAATGCTCCTTGTCCAATGTGGAAGAAATGTTCACTGGATTGTTAAATTCTAGCCAAGTTATCTTATTGTTCGTATCGATAGTTATGTTCTTCAGCATGAATGCAGGGGACAGACGCACCACGAACCGATTGCTAAAGGAGAGGTAATTGAGGAACATTTTGCCTTGGTACGGCCGATATTCCGATTGTATGTGGAATATCATCCGGGAGGAATCTTCATTGGATGGTTCGCTTCCCTCCTTTTTCTTGTTCCACTCATAGGCCGCATAATCCAGCCCATAAATGGAGTAATCCGTTTTGGAGATGATGATCCTCCCTTTTGCCCTAACGTTCTCTTTATAGGTATCAAACAGCACACTATACAGCCATTCCCCATCCAAGTACACATCACTTCCCATTTGAAAATCATGATTGTGAACAAAATCCCTTCGAAGATTGTTCACAAATGAATAGGAATCGATGTCATAATTACGTACGGCATCGTGAACCCTAAGAATAACCAGCTCATTCCCATTATAAGAAGGCAGAAATCCTTGGGCAATTACCTTATTCTGATTTTCGTAGTCGTAGGACATACTCGAAATACTGTCCCTCGGAAAATCCATGTTCTTCACCAAGCGATAAATCTGGTATTTCGTGGTTTTGGCGTCACTTTTATGAAAACCTTCGTCTCTAACCTCAACAATCGACTCATTCAAATTGAGGTACGTTCCTTCATCTTGTTGATAATCCCTATAATATCCCACAAGGCTAAAAGGGTCCTTTGAAAAATTTCGGGGGATGGCCCGAATAGCCTTCCTAACAATCCGTTTGGCCAAAGACCTTTTGGTATAACCGACCACCGTGGTCTCCTGCAAAGCTATGGTCCTTGGTGTAAGATAAATAGTATTGAGACGGTCTTCCGATAATGCATCCATCGCAACGGAGACAGACTCGTACCCCAAAGATGAAATAAGAAGACCTTCGTATTCGGATTTGAACTCCATCGGAATCCTGAAACTACCATCCTCATTGGATATGACCCCTTTGGAAGAGCCTTCCAAGAGAATATTGGCAAACACCACAGGTGCTTTTGATACAGAATCCAAAAGACGTCCTTGAATAAATTCTTGGGAAAAAAGCCCACAGGGCAGTAGTATGGCAAGGGCGAGTAAATGGGTCCTCTTTATGTTCATATTTAAGGTCTGTTTGGTCGATTCAACCACAATAATTATACCAAGCGCCAAGCTGATTAATTGCCGAATGCGGTCAATACCAACCTCCTTCCCGAAGCACGGTCACGGTGTTCACAAAGATAAATACCTTGCCAAATCCCCAAGTTTAACCTGCCATTGGTAATCGGTACTTGGACCGAGGATCCCATAAGCGAAGCTTTAATATGGGCAGGCATATCGTCCGGTCCCTCATAATTGTGCACGTAATAAGGCGCGTTTTCAGGGACCATTTGGTTGATATGGCTCTCAAAATCCGTTCTAACCGTGGGGTCGGCATTCTCATTAATGGTCAAACTGGCCGAAGTATGCTTGATGAAGACCTGTAAAAAACCGGTATTGATGTTCTCGATATCCGGCATTGCATCAAGTACCTGTTCCGTAATTAAATGAAAGCCCCTTTGATGGGCGGGTAATTGTATTTCCTTCTGATAAAAATTCATGCTAACATATTCTCTACCCCAATTTAATATAAAGTTTACCAAAACAGCCCCACAGTTCGGCGAATAACAGATAACTTTGCAGCTTAATTTGTTGGTATGGACCTATCACAGATAAAAATGGTGGTTACCGATATGGACGGCACCTTGTTGAATTCCAAACATGAGGTAAGCCCACGTTTTTTTGAAATCTACCAAGAACTCAAAAAGAAAAATATCGCTTTTGTGGCCGCAAGCGGCAGACAATACCACAGCATGGTCGATAAATTGGATTCCATCAAGAACGAAATTTTGGTGATTGCCGAAAACGGGGCCCTCATCAGAAAACAAGAGCAAACCTTGCTCACTACACCCATCAACCTGTCCGAAGTACACCGAATTCTGGATACCGTTCGCCCTCTGCAGAATGTGCATCCTGTACTTTGTTGCCAAAACAATGCCTTTGTGGGCGGTGACTCCAATGAATTTCTGGAAATGCTCCGCGAGTACTATTCCGAATTTGAAATTGTAACCGACCAGAAAACAGTGAACGAAGAAGTCCTGAAAATTGCCATCTACCACTTCGAGAGTTCCGAGAAGCACATTTATCCCCACGTAAAACACCTGGAAGGTGACTTAAAGGTAAAGGTATCCGGTGCCAACTGGGTCGATGTTTCCAATAAAAATGCCCACAAGGGCTACGCACTGCAAAAGGTGATGGATGAATATCAGATTACATCACACGAACTTATGGTCTTCGGGGATTACAACAACGATTTGGAAATGCTGGAACTATCCGATTACAGTTTTGCCATGGCCAATGCCCATCCCAATGTTTTGAAAACCGCCAAATATACCACCCATAGCAATGACGATTTTGGAGTGGAGCGTATTCTGGAGAAATTGATATAACGAAATCATCCCGCCTTAAATAGTTCTCTCCGAGCAATTTGCTTTTAGAAAATTTGTACCTTCAAGAACAAACTATAAAAGCAGCAGCATGGCACCCTTAAAAAAAGACGACATCAAACAGGAAGTTTTTGACCTGTACGACAAATATGCCCATAACCAGATTGACCGTAGGGAATTCATGGAAAAGCTCTCTGTTTACGCAGTGGGCGGCATTACCCTGGCCTCTTTGATGAGTTTTGTAATGCCCAATTACAAGGATACACTGACCGTATCGCCCAATGACCCGGAACTGGATTCCAAGTTCATCACCTATAACTCTCCAAAGGGCGGTGGCGAAATCAAAGGATTATTGTCCAAACCAAAAAATAGTTCGGGCAAAATGGGCGGTGTGGTTGTGGTACACGAAAATCGCGGACTCAACCCCTATATAGAAGATGTGGGGCGAAGAGCTGCAAAAGCCGGTTTTATTTCATTAGCTCCGGATGCGCTTACTCCGCTTGGAGGTTATCCCGGAAATGATGATGACGGAAGGGCCATGCAACGGGAACGAGATCGCAACGAAATGTTGGAGGATTTTATCGCCGCCTACGAGTATCTCAAAAATCACGAAGACTGTAATGGCAAAGTGGGTATGGTCGGATTTTGTTTCGGCGGATGGATTTCCAATATGATGGCCGTGAAAGTGCCGGATTTGGCCGCTGCTGTTCCTTTTTATGGAAGTCAGCCCGAAGATAGTGAAGTAGCACAAATACAGGCCCCACTATTGATTCATTATGCTGGATTGGATGAGCGGGTGAACGCGGGTTGGCCCGATTACGAAGCAAAACTAAAGGAACTCGATAAAGATTACGAAGTCCATTTTTATCCCGATGTCAACCACGGCTTTCATAACAATACCACACCACGTTTTGATGAGGCCTCGGCCGATTTAGCTTGGAAACGGACGGTTGATTTCTTTAAAGAGCACTTGGGCTAGGTTTCTGCTTTTTTTTGCGGGCGGCGGGAAACAAAACGTTGTTCAAAATCAATCGGTATCCTGGTGAAGTTGGATGCAATTCCAATTCCGTTTTGGGGTCCCCTACCCTATGCTGGTAATCCTCTGGATCATGTCCGCCATAAAAGGTGAAGAAACCTTTCCCTTTTATACCATGAATGTATCGGGCCTCTCCGTTGATTTTGTTCTCGCCCAAGACCATTACCGTGGGCTTCACTTCGTTTCGGGTATAGGCAGTGGTCTGGCCCATAAACCCTTTCACCAAACTCGTATGGTTTTGCGTTAGCATGGTAGGTACAGGGTCCCATTTAGCGGAAAACTCCATCAAAGAAAAATAATCCGATTCTCTGGGTACGTTGGCACGTTTGTTTGTCATATCGATGGAGGAAAACTCATATCGGATGGGGTTCCGTTCCAAGGTAAAGTTGGTGAAGGCGAACGTCTTGCTAAAATCCAATTTGGCTTGATAGTTCGCATCGGAAGGGTCTCCATCAAACATGGGCTCACAGATATCCACTCCCTCGGCAGCAAGGGCGATATCAAAACTATCGGTTGCTGAGCACATGGCAAACATAAACCCGCCCCCAATCACATAATTCCTGATTTTGAGGGCAACGGCCAACTTCTCTTCCGATACTTTCGAATAACCTAAGCTCTGCGCCAATGCCTCAGCGTTGGCCTTATCCTCAATATACCATGGAGCCGCTCGATAATGTCCGTAAAAGCGGCCATACTGGCCTGTAAAGTCCTCATGGTGCAGGTGCAACCAATCGTATAGCGCCAATTTATCGCCCAGAACTTCGGTATCGTATATGGTGGTATAGGGAATCTCCGCATAGGTCAGTACCATGGTCACAGCATCGTCCCAAGGTTGGTTCCCCTTTGGGGAATACACCGCAATCTTTGGTGCTTTTTCAAGGATAACGGCATCCTGATTCTGTGATGGACTGCTGATTTCATCCAAGATTTGCTCGGCCTGCGCATCGGATAAGACCTCAAAGGAAACACCACGAATTTGGCATTCCTTTCGAATCGCATCACCATCAGGCAATAAAAAAGAGCCGCCCCGATAATTGAGCAGCCATTGCACCTTTTGCTGCTTGGACAATACCCAATAGGTAATTCCGTAAGCTTTTAAATGATTTTTTTGACCTTCGGCATCCATCGGTACCAGGATGACCGAGGCAAAAGATTGTAAAGAAAGTAAGAGTAAAATAAAAAGGAGACCTCTCGACTTCGCTCGAGGTGAAAGAAGGAATGCTATTTTAAAAAGGTACGTCATTATCATCTGGGTCATCGTCACTGTTCATTGCGCTGCCAAAAGCATCATCCGCACTCGGATAATTTGGCGTTGCAAAGGGATTTTCTTCATCCGCATTCATCTTCGATTGGAATTCGAATGGGGAATCAAAGTCATCCAAGTTATCAAATTTACCCAGAGCACCCACAAATTTTAACCTAATATTTTCTAAACCTCCATTACGGTGTTTGGCCACAATAAACTCAGCTTGACCTTGGGTCGGGGTGCGCTCCTCATCGTCCCACTCGTCAATTTTATAATATTCCGGCCTGTAAATAAAGGAAACGATATCCGCGTCCTGCTCAATAGCACCAGATTCCCTCAAATCGGAAAGAATGGGTCGTTTACTGCCACCTCTTGTCTCCACGGCCCTTGATAACTGGGATAGGGCAATCACGGGAACATTGAGTTCCTTCGCCAATGCTTTTAAGTTTCTGGAGATGGTGGAGATTTCCTGTTCACGGTTCCCTCCTTTTTGGCTTCCACCAGCGGTCATCAACTGCAAATAGTCAATGATAATCAACTTGATACCGTGTTGGGATGCCAATCGTCTGGCCTTTGCCCTCAAATCAAAAATGGATAGCGATGGTGTGTCATCAATGAAAAGCGGTGCCTTTTCCAGCGTCTTTACTTTTACATTGAGCTGTTCCCACTCATGCTTTTCCAGCTTACCGGTCCGTAACTTTTCGGAAGACAAGCCCGTTTCGGAAGAAATCAAACGGGTAATCAACTGCACGGATGACATCTCCAAGGAGAAAAAGGCAACGGGAATTTCTGAATTCACCGCAATGTTCCTCGCCATGGATAGGGTCAAGGCCGTTTTACCCATACCGGGACGTGCTGCCACAATGATCAAATCACTGGGCTGCCATCCAGAGGTCAACTTGTCCAATTTATCAAAACCGGAGGGGATTCCACTCAACCCCTCCTTGTTGGAAATCTCCTCGATTCGTTTTTTGGCCTGTATCACCAAATTTTGGGCGGTTTCGGCCGAACGTTTAAGGTTTCCTTGGGTGACTTCGTACAATTTGGCCTCTGCATTATCCAGAAGGTCAAAAACATCGGTAGCATCACTGTAGGCCTCCTCAATGATATCGTTAGAAATCTTGATCAGACTTCTTTGAATGTATTTTTGGAGTATGATTCTTGCGTGAAACTCAATATGCGCCGAAGAGGCTACTTTTTGGGTCAGTTTTATCAGGTAAAAATCACCTCCTACCGCTTCCAGCTTACCATCTTTCTTCAATTGGGCCGAAACGGTTAATAAATCCACCGGTTCGGAAGATTCGAACAATTTAAAGATGGCTTCGTAAATATATTTGTGGGAATCCTTGTAGAAAACATCTGGATGAAGAATATCGATGACCTCATCCACCCCTTTTTTGTCAATCATCATCGCACCCAATACAACCTCCTCTAAATCAACTGCTTGAGGTGGTATTTTTCCCTTCTCCAAATTGATAAGGGTGGATTTGTCCACGCGATGTCCAACAATGGGGCTAGGTTTTTCCATGAATGCGAAAGTAGCTAATTAACCTTTAGTTAACTTTAATTTTGACGGATGTGATTTCCACAGGTACTCAACAATTTAAATGTTGATAACTTAAAATACCTGTTGATAACATAAAAAAAATCGGGGATATTACCTAACAAAAAAGATAAGTCCCCGAAAAACAAGATTTATTCGCTGAAAACACCCATGTTGGCGTATTTATCCATACGGGTTTTCACCAATTCTTTTGGTGATAACTTTTTGAGTTCTTCGTAATGGGAAGAAATTTTGTCCGCAACGGTCTCAAAGGTCTTTTGTCGGTTCGAATGGGCTCCACCAAGGGGCTCCTTCACGATTTCATCGACCAACCCTTGCTTCTTCATATCGGTGGCGGTCAATTTGAGGGCTTCTGCAGCCTGTTCCTTGTATTCCCAGCTTCTCCAAAGAATGGATGAGCAGGATTCTGGGGAGATTACGGAATACCATGTGTTTTCCAACATCAACACCTTGTCCCCGACTCCAATGCCCAAAGCACCTCCAGAAGCTCCTTCCCCAATAATGATAACAATGATCGGAACCTTAAGACGGGTCATTTCCAAGATATTTCTGGCAATGGCCTCACCTTGTCCGCGCTCTTCCGCCTCAATGCCGGGATAAGCACCGGGAGTGTCCACAAAGCACACTACTGGAATCTTGAACTTCTCGGCAGATTTCATCAAACGCAATGCTTTCCTATATCCCTCGGGATTCGCCATACCAAAATTTCGGTACTGGCGGGTTTTGGTGTTGTAGCCCTTTTGCTGCCCAATGAACATATAGCTCTGGTCGCCGATTTTTCCCAATCCGCCCACCATGGCCTTGTCATCCTTTACATTTCTATCCCCATGAAGCTCCAAAAAGGTATCCCCGCAAATGGCATTGATGTAGTCCATGGTATAGGGTCTACTGGGGTGCCTTGACAGTTGCACCCTTTGCCAGGCCGTGAGATTTTGGTAAATATCCTTTCGGGTCTTTTCGAGCTTTTTCTCGATTTGCGAGCAGGTTTCGGTAACGTCTACATCACTTTCTTCCCCGATCACCATACATTTTTGAAGTTGCTCTTCAAGTTCTTTGATGGGGAGTTCAAATTCTAGATATTCCATGGGAAGTCTTTTATTTTCACGAAAAACAATGGGGACAAATATATAACATTATGGCATACTCACCTGAAATATACAAGTCTTTTAACGTCAACAATATACACTATTTTGGACAGATTAGCGCTTGGCTTTCATGAGCATGTAAACGGCAAAAACGCCAAAAAGAAGGTTGGGTATCACCACGGCCAATAGCGGTGAAAAACCAGATTGCTCCGCCAATGTCCCAAAAACCTTGTCGAAAAAGATGTATACAAAGGCCACCCCGATACCAAAGGCCAAATTGAGCCCCATACCGCCCCTTCGTTTCATGGAAGAAACAGCTACGGCAATTACAGTAAGGATAAAAGCTGCAATGGGAAGTGCCCACCGTTTGTACTTCACCAGCACGTAAGCATTGATATTGGAGGCACCCTTTTTTCGCTGATCTTCAATAAAATCGTTAAGTTCAAAAAGGTTTTTGGTCTCGGCCACGTAAGAAACTGGGGTAAGATCATCAATCTGAAATGAAAAGATGGTATCCAATCGCCTTTTGGCCTCGATATATTCGATTTCGTTGCGCAAGGTGCGTTTTTCGTAGTTCGTCAACCTGTAAAGGCTATCATCCTTTACCCACCGGATGTTGCTAGCGGAAATCTTATAGTCGAGTTTGCCTATGGAATCAAAATGCTCGTAGGTAAAATTATACCCGATTTGACGGTTGGGATCAAAACTGCTTACGTAGATGTAATCCCGTTCGTTCAATTGGTTGAAGATATTTTCCGTTACACGGTCGCGCTTCCCTTTTTTAAAGTATTTGTACTCAAACTCATTGAAACCAATACTGGCATGTGGCACAATAAACATCCCCATCATAAAAATCAGAATGGCCACTAGGGTTGCACCTACAAAATAAGGTCTCAAAAACCGCCAAAAGGAGACGCCGCTGCTCAAAATCGCAACGATTTCGGTATTACTGGCCAATTTGGAGGTAAAAAATATAATCGATAGAAACAAAAAGATGGGCAACAACAAGTTTCCGATTACTAAAGTAAAGTTGCCGTAAAACACAATGACCTCTGCCAAAGGGGCCTCGTTATCAATGATTTTCCCAATTTTCTCCGCTAAGTTGGCCATAATCCCAATGGGCACGAACAACAGGAGCATCCCCATAAAGGTAATGAGGTAGCGTTTAAGGATGTATCTATCGAGTATGGTAAGCATTACAGTCGTTTATCCATTTGGTTCACCATCATGGTCTTCCACTCCAAGAAATCTCCGGCTAAAATACGTTCTCTTGCCGTACGCACCAACCACAAATAAAAGCCCAGGTTATGGATGGTGGCAATCTGCTTGCCCAAATACTCGTTGGCTGCAAATAAATGTCGCAAGTAAGCTTTCGAATACTCGGTATCCACAAAGGTGATGTCCATTTCGTCGATGGGAGAAAAATCGTTTTCCCATTTTTTGTTTTTGATGTTGATGGTGCCGTGCGCTGTGAACAACATGCCATTGCGTGCATTTCGAGTGGGCATTACACAATCGAACATATCCACTCCAAGGGCAATGTTCTCCAAAATATTGATGGGTGTTCCTACCCCCATAAGATATCTGGGCTTGTCCTCTGGCAATATATCGCAAACTATCTCGGCCATTTCGTACATCTCCTCGGCAGGCTCTCCCGTGGAAAGTCCACCAATGGCATTACCTTCAGCCTCTACGGATGCAATATATTCCGCCGATTGTTTCCTTAAATCTTTGTAGGTAGACCCTTGAACAATGGGGAAAAAGCTTTGGGAATAGCCGTATTTGAATGGAAGTTTTTCCAAATGATCGATACATCTGTCCAGCCATCTATGGGTAAGGTGCATGGAACGCTTTGCATATTGGTAATCGCAAGGATACGGCGTACACTCATCAAAAGCCATGATGATATCCGCACCTATGGTGCGCTGTATTTCCATCACATTTTCAGGGGTAAATACGTGCAGGGAGCCATCAATATGGGACTTGAACTTAACGCCCTCCTCCTTAATTTTTCTGTTATCGGAAAGTGAATATACCTGATACCCCCCGCTGTCGGTCAAAATAGGACGGTCCCACCCCATAAATTGATGGAGTCCGCCAGCTTCTTCCAGAATCCCAGTGCCAGGCCTGAGGTACAGGTGATACGTATTTCCTAAAATAATATCCGGATTTATTTCCTCCTTTAGCTCCCGCTGATGCACCCCTTTTACAGAGGCAACCGTACCCACGGGCATAAAGATCGGGGTTTGTATGGTACCATTGTCCGTAAGCACTTCCCCGGCCCTTGCCTTGGTTTTTCCGTCCTTTTGTGTTAAGGTAAATTCCAATTGTTCGTTTTAGAACCGCAAATATAATTAACTCGGTTTGGCCAATCCTTAACAAAAAAATAAAGTTTCTGGAAGCAAGTGACCTAAAGGCTTCATTGCCAAACTTGTTTTAGACGAATAATGCCATTACATTTGATATCTAAATATATAAGACACCATGCCGAATACGCAAGAATTACAAGACCTGGTCGTACAGGTAAGAAGGGACATTTTACGAATGGTCCATAACGTAAATTCGGGACACCCGGGAGGATCTTTGGGCTGTACCGAGTTTTTTGTAGCACTCTACAACGAAATTATGGAGTTAAAGGATGGGTTTGATATGGACGGAATCGGGGAAGAT
Source organism: Flagellimonas sp. MMG031 (assembly GCF_040112705.1). Classification (NCBI taxonomy): domain Bacteria; kingdom Pseudomonadati; phylum Bacteroidota; class Flavobacteriia; order Flavobacteriales; family Flavobacteriaceae; genus Flagellimonas; species Flagellimonas sp. MMG031. The sequence continues at coordinate 1,707,878 of NZ_CP157804.1, read as the reverse complement.
GTCTTTTTCCTGTCCAATGGTCACATTTCGCCCGTTTTTTATAGTGTTTTAGCTCGAAGAGGTTATTTCCCATTGGAGGAATTGAACACTTTTAGGCTGATTAATTCCAGATTACAGGGCCATCCCACCACGCACGAAGGTTTACCAGGGGTTCGCGTAGCATCCGGTTCTTTGGGACAGGGCATGTCCGTAGCCATTGGTGCCGCTCTGGCCAAAAAACTGAACGGAGATGACCATTTGGTATTCAGTTTACACGGTGATGGTGAATTACAGGAAGGGCAAAACTGGGAAGCCATTATGTACGCTGCCGGCAATAAAGTGGACAATCTTATTGCAACCGTGGACAGAAACGGCCAACAAATTGATGGCGGTACGGAGGATGTACTTCCCCTAGGTGATGTTGCGGAAAAGTTCCGGGTTTTCGGTTGGGATGTACTCGAAATAGAAAACGGAAACGATTTGGAACAAGTCATTGCAGGCCTAAAGGAAGCCAAAAGCAGAACAGGACAAGGAAAGCCGGTTTGTATTGTGATGACCACCGAAATGGGCAATGGAGTAGACTTTATGATGGGCACACATGCTTGGCACGGTAAAGCGCCGAACGATGAACAACTGGCCACAGCATTGGAGCAAAACCCAGAGACCCTAGGCGATTACTAATCATAGAAAAAGATAGAATGACAAAATATACAGATCAAGGAAAACAAGATACCCGTAGCGGTTATGGCGCGGGAATGACAGAATTGGGGAGAACCAATCCAAATGTGGTAGCACTTTGCGCCGATTTGGTAGGTTCCCTTAAAATAGAAACGTTTATCGAGGAAAATCCCGAGCGCTTCTTTCAAGTGGGCATCGCCGAGGCGAATATGATGGGTATTGCGGCTGGCTTGACCATTGGAGGCAAAATACCCTTTGCATCCACATTTGCCAACTTTGCCACAGGCCGTGTCTACGATCAAATCCGTCAATCCATTGCCTATTCCGATAAGAACGTGAAAATATGTGCATCCCACTCTGGTTTGACCTTGGGTGAGGATGGCGCGACCCACCAGATTTTAGAGGATATCGGTTTGATGAAAATGTTGCCAGGGATGACCGTTATCAATCCATGTGATTACAACCAAACCAAGGCAGCTACCATTGCGATTGCTGAGCACCATGGACCGGTCTATCTTCGATTTGGACGACCCAAAGTGGCCAATTTTACCCCAGTGGACCAGAAATTTGAAATCGGAAAGGCCCTTATGCTCAATGAAGGTACCGATGTGACCATTATTGCTACAGGTCATCTGGTCTGGGAAGCTTTGCTTGCAGCAGAAAGTTTGAAAAACCAAGGTATCTCCGCAGAGGTCATCAACATACATACTATAAAACCGTTGGACGATAAGGCTATTTTGGATTCCGTTAAAAAAACAGGTTGTGTGGTGACTGCCGAAGAGCACAATTATTTAGGTGGACTCGGAGAAAGTGTAGCACGAGTGCTGGCTACGCACCATCCTACCCCTCAAGAGTTTGTGGCAACCCAAGATACTTTTGGGGAGAGTGGAACGCCCGAACAGCTGATGGAGAAGTACGGTTTGAACAATAAAGCCATAGAATCGGCCGTTTTAAAGGTGTTGAAACGTAAGTAGTTTCAACTATCCCTTTTGGGGATATTCAACTTCTAAAATGAACACACTTATGAAAAAAACGTTTCTAGTAGTAGCATTTGCACTTATGGGCTCTGCTGTAATGGCACAAAGCGGCTCCGGTTTTGGAATCAAGGCTGGACTTTCTTACAACAAAAATGGGGATTTGATCGGTTCTGTCGGTGATGGCGGTCAGGATATTATTGAGGGCGCCGAAGGCAAAACGGGATATCATTTTGGTTTTTGGGGAAAATTGGATTTTCCAAAGATTTACCTCAGACCCGAATTGGTGTACTCAAAAACAAAAAGTTCGTATGACGTGGACGGAAACTCCCAGGATTACGATGTGTCCAAATTGGACCTGCCTGTGTTGTTGGGCTATAAATTGATTGGCCCCTTACATATTTTTGCAGGACCTGCCTTCCAATATACCTTGAACAACGATTTGGGCGATTTGCAGGTAGAAGACGTGGAAAACGACTTTACCGTGGGCCTAAACGTAGGTGTTGGAGTTAACATCGGAAGATTGGGCCTTGACGTTCGATATGAAAGAGGATTCTCTGAAAACGAAGCCCGTTTTATTGGAAACAATATTACCGACGTTTCTGGTAGAGTGGATACGAGACCATCACAGATCATTTTCTCAGCACTATTGAAATTGTAATAGTGCATGTTGATCTAAAAAAAAATCCCCGTTGCTTTCAACGGGGATTTTTTTATGTACTATATTTTCGTTCTGACTAGTTGGAATCACGATCCAAGTAATCCGGAATCCCATCCCCATCAGAATCTGGATAAGGGATGAGAATCTCCCCATTATCGTCCGTGATCTCTGTTCGTGTGGATACCCCATCGGCATCATCATCTGCATCCCTAAAATTCGCCAAACGACCGCCCAATGCCTCTTGCTCAAAATCGGTGTTGTCGTCGAACAAATATCCATTACCGTTCAAATCTTCCTCAATGGAGGGAACGCCATCATTATCGTTATCCGTATCCTCAATAAAAAGTCCAAGCTCCACTTTAAAGATAAGGGGGGCATATCTTGGAATCAAAGAAGATGGTGGGTTATTGAAATAGGCCAAACCGGAGGGCATTATAATAATTCCTACACTACTATTGGAAATACCGTAGGTACCATCAGGATTATCGACAATCTGATCGGGTGTTCCTGATTTCATTTGTGCAATCCCATTGGCATAGCCCCTTACCGTAAAGGGCAGTTCTTGCCACAAAAAATCTTGGTTTTCATCAAAAGTGGTTCCATCCAACAAAGTTCCCTGATAGCGAACCAAGGTGGAATCGGCAAAAGTAGGATTCGCTCCTCCGCCGGGTCTTGCCTCAATATAGTAGAGCGTATGTGGGATATCTTCCTCCCCGGTGTCCAATCCCAAAAAGCTTGAAGACACGTTTACGGTGAAGGTTTTGTAGTCTTCCTCTATCAAAGGTCTCTTATCTGCATTGGCTCCTGCAATGGTGTCGATTACAATCCTATAGTTGAACCCTTCTGGAGGTGTTTCAAAATCCTCATAGTTGTAAAAATGGGTTCTCATGAACTCTTGTATGATTTCGTCGTCCTCTGGTGACACCTCGCTCAATAATCTGGGCGGCACTTGTTCGATTCCTCCGTCGTCGTCATTGTTGCAGGACAGCAGTGTTACCGCAAAACCAATAAATACTAAAATTCCGTACCTCATCAAGTCTTTAATTAGGCGCGCAAGATACAATTTTCCATTATTTTTGTTCCGCCCCTTAACAAAGATTTGCGAAGACCATGCGAATAGACAAGTACCTTTGGTGCACCAGATACTTTAAAACAAGAAACATTGCTTCCACCGCCGTAAAGAAAGGTCAGGTGAAAGTGAATGGTGATTCCGTAAAACCATCGCGGGAGGTATACCCTATGGACAAGATCGTGGTCAGAAAAAACCAAATCGACTATCAGCTTACCGTACTGGACCTGCCTGAAAGCCGTGTTGGGGCCAAATTGGTGGATATCTATCGAAAGGACACCACTCCCAAAGATGCCTTTGAGCACAATGAGCTGCTGCAGTTTGCCAAAAAGCATTATCGGAAAAAAGGACTTGGCAGACCTACCAAAAAAGACCGAAGGGATTTGGACGATTTTTTGGATGAATCGGAATAAACCGTTTTCCTATCTTTGAAACAAGTATCCACAACTATGATGAACCGTATCCTTACCCACGACCAAATTCAGCATATTACCAAACGAATTGCCTACCAAATCTACGAGTCCAATGTGGATGAAGATCAAATAGTAGTGGCCGGAATTACGGGCGGTGGGGAAAGTTTTGCCAAAAAGATCGTTGCTGTCCTCAAAAAGATAACGGATGCCCATATTGTGATGTGCAAAATGGATATGGACAAAAAGAATCCGCTAACGAGTGGTGTCACCACCTCCTTGGGGGAGGAAGCCTACAAAAACAAATCCATTGTTCTTGTGGATGATGTGTTGAATTCCGGGACCACTTTGATCTATGGCACCCATCACTTTCTAAAAACCCCGATAAAACGACTAAAAACCGCTGTACTGGTAAACCGCAACCATAAAAAATACCCGATTAAGGCGGATTTTAAGGGGATTTCGCTGTCCACTTCGTTGAACGAGCACATCCGAGTGGATTTTGAGCCCAAAAACAACGCGGTGTACCTAGAGTAGTTTCTTGATTTCAGCTACCACTTCCTCTGCGGACAAAGGGTCGCAATCTACCCGGTGTTCGGCCTGCATATAAAAGGGTCGACGCTCGAACAAATGCTTGCCAACGAACTCTGGCAAATCATTATCCGGAATGTTTTTTACAAGAGGACGGTGTTCCTTCTCTTTGGTGATACGTTCCACTAAAACCGGTATGCTGTGGTTTAAATAGATGGAATTGTCTGACTGTTGTAAAATGGTCTCCATATTGTTGGCATAACAAGGAGTCCCTCCTCCAGTGGAAAGCACCACCGCTGTATGTGAATCCAAGACCTCTTTTAGCATTTGATGCTCCAATTTGCGAAAGAAAATCTCGCCTTTTTCAGAAAAAATATCTTTTATGGATTTTTTTTGATGCTGTTCGATATAATCATCCAAATCGACAAACGATATCCCTAATTGCCTGGCCAACAATCGTCCAACGGTCGACTTTCCACTTGCCATATATCCCAGTAAAACTATTTTCATATCGAAGAATATTATCCGATTTCAAAAAAACACAAATTTATCCAGAATTCACCTTGGAAAATAGATTATTGATGTTATATTTGCACCCGCTTAGCCAAACAGCTAGGCACTTACTGAAAGACCTGATAGCTCAGTTGGTAGAGCATCTCCCTTTTAAGGAGAGGGTCCTGGGTTCGAGCCCCAGTCAGGTCACTTTTTAACAAACCACAAGATATCAAAATCCTGTAATCTATCTGATTTACAGGATTTTGCATTTTTTAGCATATCATTTAATTTGATATAAAATGGTTTAAAAAGTTCACAAATCGTCAACATAGGATTTTTAAATCGTCAACATGAAATTTTGGCATTTAAAATCGGACGATTTGACTCTATGGTTGATTTGACTTTCGTAGAAAATTGTTTAACCAAAAACCTTTCTCTATGAGATCGACCAGAACATTTTCCATCCTAATTTGGCAATACGCCCAACGAGCTGATGCCAATAATGAAGCAAATCTTTACGCCAGAATCAGTCTTAACGGCAAGAAGGCGAACATCAGCCTTAAGAAAAAACTGAATGTCAACAGTTGGGACTCAAAAAAACAACGTGCCAAGGGTACAAAAGCATCCGCCAGGTACTTAAACGAATACCTCGAGGAGGTAAGAATGGAAATTTTCCAACTGTACCGGGAACTAAAGGCAACCCACGGTCTAGTTACAGTGGAAAGGATAAAATCCCATTATCTCGGTGAGAACAAAAAAGTACATTATTTGAGTGAGGTCTTTGATTTTCACAATGAGACTCACAAGGAAAAATTGGCTCCCAAAACCCTTTGTCATTACAGGACCAATCAAAGGTATGTTCTTGAATTCATAAAAGAACAATACCATAAAAATGACTATCCACTACACGAACTCGATTATCCGTTCCTTTTGAGATTGGAGGGCTTTCTGCGCTCGTATGATCCAAAAAAGCATTATAGAAAATCCATTGCCAACAATGCTGTCATGAAACATATCCAACGTTTCAGAAAGCAAATAAAGTTGGCTGTTGAACTGGATTGGTTGAAAGACGACCCATTTAAAAAGTTCACCCCTAAAATGGAAAAAAGGCAGAGGGAATTTCTGACCGAGGAAGAACTTAAGAGCATTGTAAATTTGGAAATCACATGCGAGCGTCTCGAAATTGTACGAGACCTTTTTCTTTTTAGTTGCTACACCGGTATTCCCTATGGAGACATCATACAACTTAGCCATAAAAATCTAATTATTGGGATTGATGGGAATAAATGGATTGCCGCAAAACGAAACAAGAATGGAGTCCCATATGAAATCCCATTGTTGGACCTCCCGCTTTCGCTAATAACCAAATACTTTGGACATGCAAGAACACAAGCAACAAGTACTCTATTACCAAAAATATCCAACCAAAAATTAAACAGCTACTTAAAGGAGATTGCGGACCTGTGCAAGATCAGAAAGAATCTTACTTTCCATATGGCTCGCCACACCTTTGCAACTACCGTAACATTGTCAAATGGTGTTCCCATTGAGACAGTATCAAAAATGCTCGGCCATACCAAATTGGCAACAACCCAGATTTATGCACGGGTTATTGAAAAGAAAGTCAGCAATGATATGCAACTGCTACGATCCAAGCTAAAAGATCAGATTAACCAACTAGAATAGATTAATTTTAAAAAAGAAAAATTAAATAAGCCCCAATCTTACCAAGACTTTTGCGCTTGGTCCCTGTTGTAATTTTATAGTGTTCGGGAAGATAAGCGTAAAGTAAAATTGGAATAGGGTGCAATGACCTACTTCAAATCCTAGATTGGACCAATCTATTTCTAACATCAAAGGGCTTTTCAGGTTTTCTTTGCGAGCAAAGAAAATATGAAGAGCAAGAGGATAGCACGCTGGCGCGATGCTATTGATTCATTTTCATTCGGAAAAACCCATTTTTAGGATGTTTTTCAAAAATACTGAACAATGGCATTTAAAGCATTTTTGACTAAAAAAGACTTTCAGTCCAGTAAAATCAATGGATTTTTGACTAAAAAATAGTTTTTTGGACTCTAACTTAGTTGAAAAATTAAGGCTTTCGTAGTTGAATTAGTTTAATGGTCCAGAATCTCATTTTTCACGGAAAAGAGTGTTCAGCCCAGTAAAATGAAGGTATTTTTCATGGAAAAATGGAATATACAATTGTGATTTTGATAAAACTTGCCTCGCTCAGCAAGGTTAGTTTGGCAAGATTTGGGGCTTGCAGCACTTCACTTCGTTGCGTTCGCTTTAGTATCGATTTCAGATTTATGGCCAGGCTTTAAAGGCACCGTTTTACTGAACTTTCACTCTAAATCAAGTTTACTGATAATAAAGAGTTTACCTTTTCCGTACACTTAATTGGTTTACCATTTAGACCTTTAATTACCCCTACATTGAAGTTTGCTTCCTCAAGACCTCTTGACTGTTTTTCCTCCTTTTTGCCGAAAAGTAAATTTTTAACAACTGGAAAATTCCTACATTTATAAAAGTTCAAATAAACGATCCTTTATCTTAGTTCCACACATAGAGGATATATAGATCATATAATCTATATTCCAATGTTGTAGGTAATTTGAAAAACTGAATGGAAAACTTGATTGGAGCATTTGTCTTTTTAACGGTTGGTGGTGGGTTCTTATACGCTGGATTTTACCTTCGGAATTCAAATCGAAGAATACAAACAAGTGGAATTAAAACAAAAGCTAAAATAATTGACTTCGTTGAGGAGCGGAATAAAGACGCTGACGGATTTTCAAAGGTATATCACTTCCCTATAGTTCGATTTACTGACAAAAACGGAATCGAAACGACTCAAAAATTGGACTCTAGCACAAATCCGAAACGGATAAATCAGCCAATTGAAATAATTTACTTGAAAAAAGACAATGAATACGAAATAATGATAAACAGCGACTTTTGGAAAACATATTTCCCTGTGATTTTTATATTCGGAGGATTTTTGTTTTTTGGAATAGGAATCTTGTGGTTGCTGAAAAAAGTATAAATAAAAACTACCTACAACATTGGCTATAATTCATTGCTCCTCTCCCAGCCTGTTTAAAGTTTCCTATTTTTAATAAAAACAAACTTCGACCGCAAAGGTTTACAACCGGCGGCTTGCTCCGCAGGCCAGAGGTAATGGCCAGCGCCTTTAGCTCCACTGTACCGCCCAGCCGCAACGTAACCATAGCCGAGACCGTTGCCAAAGTTCAAATAAACGATGAAAAGCTCAAAGATGCATTTTGCAAATGCCCAATGTATTTCCCTTATAAAAGTAGATTTTCATAAGGGTTTTTCAGATGTTACAATTTTTGAGAATGACATTCTATAAAACATTAGGCGAGTTTGGGCGGTGATCAAAAACTTTACCAACCCTTTGCTTACCTCCTACATCAAAATGTCAATGTGATGGTTTTATTTCGGCAAGCGGTTCATTATAGTGCCTATTTGCCCCATGTGGTTTGCCGAATGTTCCATGACATGGTACCAAATGTAACGGTAGTTCAAACCTTCCTCAATGTTGGAGGCGAACCAGGCATCATCCTTGGTTTTGAGTCCGGCCAGGGTTTTTGCACGCACCTCATCCCACAGATCTAAATAGTAGCCAATAGGCTCTCCTTTGAGCATGTTATTAACTTTGGAGTTCAGTTCCCCTGCAACCCCAAGGCTTTCCATCTCCTCTGCTGTCCATTCCCTACCTTCTAAGGTAGCTACTTGGTAATACGACTCCGTAGAGACCAAATGCATGATCAATGCGCCTATGCTATTTGCATCGCCATCATATTGGAAATCGGTTTGTGTTTGGTCCAAGTCCTTCACCTGTTCGGTGATTCGTTCCTTTAGGTCTTCCAACATATAGACCATGCTACCAATATTCGGCGAATAGCCGGCCACTGACTTTAATTCTCCCTGTGCCTGCAAAAATAGCATCGGTAAGCATAGCAATAAAAGGCTGTTTTTTGTTTTTAAAGATTTCATAGAGTCGGTTTCAAATGAATAGGGAAAAATATATAGCTTTCCAATAGTGCTATGCTCTGTCATCCCCAAATATGGGAAAAGGTACTTTAATCCCTTCATGTAACCATAGGTTTACACCATTTTGACAGGTTCTTAACAGTGTATCTATTTCTTTTGAAACTTTTAGAACACATTTTTTCAGTTACCGGTAATTATAAAAATTAACCCATGAGGCTTCGCAATTGTTGGCTTCCTGTTTTCAAACCATTGATAAACCAGAATTCTTACCTTTAAAGTAAAGTCCAAATAAACGATTCAAAGATATTATTAAAAGACTATCTCATAAATCATTGACTCATTTTTGTTCAACTCTAGTCAATTCCTTGCTACAATCATCCGAACTTGATGTTTTTAAGATATTGTTTTCGACTACAATGGTTTCATCCCTCCAAGTTTCCTTTCCCATAGTATTTCTCCATTTCACCTGTCCAACATAAGTGCCCGGGGTTTGCTGGGAAAGATGGAAGCCTACTTCATTCAAGGTAAACTTGTACTGTCCAAGTCCCCCAAGCTTTTCATAGCGTCCTTCAATTTCTCCATTTTTATTGGTGTAAAAGGTAACCACACGTCCATCACATCCTTCCCAAGATCCAATAATGTTCGTATTGGTCGAAGTCGCTATTGGACTTATAGATTTACAGCTGACCCATATGCCCAAGCATAGGGACAGCAATACGATGAACTTTATTTTCTTTACTTCCATTAGTCTTTTCTTTGGTATTTATCTTTCATAAATTCAAAATACATATAGCCAAAACGGTCGTACCAGTCTTCAACCCCATACTTGGCCTCACATATATTGAGTTCCATCATAGCGTCGGCCAAGCTCTGCAGAAACTCGCCATATTTTTTGTCATAAGCCTGTTCAAGTTCTGTAACGGATTTTTCTATATTCCTCCGTTGTGTCTGCCAGGCCAATCCACCTACTCCACTAGGTGTAAAACCAGATACGTCATCACCAAAAGAAATTGCAGCATTGGAAAAGTCCTTGGTGCATTTATAGATTGTAGCAAGCTTTTCAAACTGGTACCGTATATTGTTAAACTCCTTTCGGGCTTCCAGAAAACATTCGGCGCACTCTTGATCTTCCTCCTCCGAAATGTAGCCGTTATCGTCAAGAGATAAATCAGTGCAAATGGAAGGTATGGAGGGCGCCTGGGCCGGCGGAGTGGAACTGATACATTTACCCAATCCGTTGTTATAGGCATCATAGAGCAATTTAACGTTGTCCCATTGTTTCCGTATCGTTGCGATAGTCTTATCTAAATCCATAACTGCTTTGTCCACAGCTTTGCGTTCGCTCTCCAGGGCCGCTAATTGGCTCATGACCATGGCATGTTTTGAATTTTGCTGCTTCTTCCAATTTTCAAACTCTTCCATGGTCAACACAGCGCCCCCATCTTGACCAAAGCTTGATAACGGCACTAATGATAGAAGCACCAAAATCACTGTTGTCCCCTTTCCTTTTCTGCCCATAAGTTTTCCGGCCAAAACACCAATGACCAGTAAAGCAACCCCAAGGGCAATGTACAACAGGTAATTGGCACCCCCTCCATCATCGCTCGTCCCAGCAGCTTCGCTAGGTGAGGCTTCACCGCTGGATGTCATTTCATCTTCATTGATCGACCTAAAGGCACTGCCCAAATAGGTTTTTCTTTCGGGGCTGGCTACCACTGCAATGGTATAGATCGAATTATTGGGTTGCTCCGGCTCTATTTTTATTCCAAAACTTCCCCAGGTGCGTATCTTGAAGTTCGCTACTCCATCTCGTGCATTGACGGTGTTCTGTTGGGCCTGCACGACTTCCCAGTTGTCTTTTGCCAAACTTACTTTTAATGGAGTGCCGTCTACACTGGTCACCAACACATCAACAAAATTATAAAGGTCGTGGCCGGTAACGTAGTGGTACATTACGGAATCTTTTAATCTATTAAAATAAGCAATGCCAAGTTCCCCTTCGTGCCCCGTTCTAGTGTCTGCCAATAGTTTCAATTCTACCGGCTGAATCGCTTTGTTCAAGGTGAAAGGTTGGGCATATCCCTGAAACGCACCTATGAACAAGAGGCCAAACAACAAGATGTTTTGCAATCGTTTCATCTTAAATTTATTTTTGGTAGTGACCAATAAGATAGTTGGCAATTTTGTACGTATTCTGTTTCTGTTCTTCACTTTGGGAATCCGTCAGTTTTGGGCCACTGGTGTTTAAATAACTATAGCTGATTTTTATAGGGTTTCCATAGTTGGTATTTAACAGTAGCAGAAAGCCCTGAACGGGATGTCTTTTTATATAGGTATCCCCAGATTCACTTATACGGACATTGACCATCTCGTTCTTCAGCCCACTTTGTATTTCATCTTCCACAATGTTTTTGTCCCCCCACTTTTCAAGGCTTATTCCGTAGTTGACCGTAAAATTGCCTGGATGGGTCACTTTATACCAACAATTTCCTTGATAATTGCTTTGTTCTTCTACTTGATCAATGCTGTATCCCAAAGACTCCGCCAATTGGGAGGTGGTAAGTTTGCAATCTGCATTTGGAGTATATAGTTGGGTATAGTCCCCTTTTTGCTCCAAATCCATTGTACTGGTAGCTTCCAATTTTACATCTGTCCCAGAACTCTCTGTAGTAGATTTCTCCTTTTTTCCGGTATTGCCGCAAGCAGCTATTAGCAACATGCCCAAAAAGGCGATGGTAATGTTCGATACTTTCATGATGTTGTTATAATGTTTCTTAAGGCACTCCTATTTTTTGAATTTGGCTTACAGTTAAGCCTAGTCATCAATTCTATCAACTTTAATATTCGCGATCTCCAATGGTTCATACTTGATATAATAGTTCTCTAACCCCGCTATAATCGGACTTATCTTTATTTCTTTGCTATCGCCAATGAAATCGAACATAATTTCGTCGTATTGGTTATTGATAAACCACGTATCGTTATATCTTCCTGTGACATTGGTCATCACTTTTTTGTTTCCGTATTCGCCGGGTTTAAGTTTGATGATCACGCGGTATCTTTGTCCGGCCTCTGGATTGAATTGCAAAACCAGATATCTCATTTCTGGTAAAAACCCTGGTGCTCCATTGTTTACTCGTGGATAATATTTGTTTTCTGGATACACACTAATGTATCTGGGGGACTGCTCAAATTTTCCAAAATATGACACTACCTTCATATCCTTGTCCGTCATTCGTCCAGGTTCAATTTCCCATGACTTGTTGTACTTAAGCCTTAGTAAAGCAGAACGGTCATATGTGGTAGCGGGAAGTTTTGCTATTTGTTTTGCATCAAGGCTTTCAAATATTCTCACGTCTATCCTTTGTGGCTTGGCAATGATTTTATTGCTCAAATCTATTTTGGAGGTCTGGGAAATATTGATGTTTGTGTTCTTGGGCAACTTTTGGGCATGCAGCGTGCAAATTCCTGTTACCATAGTAGCTAGTAATAATTTAACAATTGATTTCATAAGCTTATTTAATTGAATTGATTAAGATCTTCAGTTAAGTTTCCAAACGGAATTGTTTGTTGTTGAAAAATTGCTCCGTTGTGTTCCACCAATGGCAAATAGTTCGCCATTTAGATTGACCAATGCATAGAAAATTGCTCTTATCGGAACCGAATCAATCGTTGTGGCAGCTACCCAATCTACTCCGTTGGAAGATTCATAAAAGGTTGAATCAAGGTTTGGGCCATCCACAGGGGTGGTCATCAATATAATTTTACCATCCAACACTACAGTCCTTACCGAGTTTATGCCTCTCTCACGGATTTCTGAAACTTCTGGGCTCGACCAGTTGATTCCATCCATACTGGTCCTTGTACTGATTTCTTCAATGTCCAAATCTGGATTGGGCTCAAAGGAATATAGGGTTTCATTCAAGTCTTCAATTTGAAAACTGTACTTGGTATCAAACCCGTGATTTTCTATTTCCAAATTCCAATTTAATCCGTCGATACTGCTATACACATTGCGTTCTGGAGATAGGTCATCTATATCGCCCGAATAACCGGCAAATCTAAATATGCTATCCCCAAAAACTTCAAACTTTGAATTTTGATATTGTATAAATGGCGTGGTCTCCGTTTCTTCCACCCAAGCAATGCCATCTTCCGAACTAAAAATCTTATTGGACAGGACACCTTCAGAAATTCCTCCGTAAATCCATAACTTACCGTTGAAGGCAATCAATTCATGCCCATAAATGCCTCCAAAAGGAAAATCACCTTCCAAGGTCCAATTCTCACCATCATCACTGGACCAGATATCCGTAAGGGCAACATCTGCTTCATTTCGTCCTCCAATCACCCAAATTTTATCATCAAAGACTTCAACCCCGGTGGCTTTTCTGGCGCCGTATGCCGCATCTTCAGTGATTAAGCTTGGGAATATGAGCTCGGTGGTAAATGTTTGAACTTCGCTTTGCGCCACTGTCTCACCTTCTTCATAAGCAATGATCTGCCAAAAATATTCGGTGTTCAAATCAAGAGCATTGGCAATTTCAATATCATATGATGTAACTGTGAGTCCTGATTCGATTTCAGTCAGTGTATTTTCAGAGGTTCCAAGGAAAAGGGAATACGTTATCGGTTGGTCGCTACCGTAATTTTCCCAGCTGATTGAGGGTGTTTTGGAAACTGGGATTTCGTTATTAGACGGAGTCAAGGTTGCCAATGTTTCTATAATTGGCTCATCACCAACACCGTCATCATCAATAACGACAACTCCATTTCCATTGTCATCATTGCTGCAACCTTGGCACAATAGGATAAGACAAACGATAATTGATCTAAAAAAAGGTTTCATGAGTAGTTTAATTTTATGTTATTTAGGGGAACAATTTTGTTATTCCATCTTCGAGCCAAAGTGATTGATCACTTGATGGCAGATTATTTATTTTACCTTGTTGACATTTTTCTCCTTGGCCTACTCCTTAGAGAAATGTGTGCTTTTGATGACATGGTTTTTATTCATAATCTTTAGCTTGTATTTTCCCTTTTGCAATTTGTTCACGTTCAAATAAATCTCATATCGGGGAACTTCTTCAAGTATGCCTTCATACCTCTTTTTCTTCATGGTGATATGAAGTGTTTTTGTGTTAGTCAATCTGTAAGGCTGAATGTATGGGGTATAGGCCATCACTCAACGCTTGAGCAAACATAATGGCACATAATGCTGAGGGCTATGAATTATGTATCAAAGCCTATGAAATATGTAACAGGGTAGAAAAACCTTGGCCTTAAGGAGACTCGGGAAGGTTATTTTTTACTGAATTCAGAGGGAGATGTTCCATAGGTTTCCCTAAAACACTTTGTAAAATAGGAATGATCGTTAAAGCCCACCTGATAGCCAATTTCGGAAATATTGACATCACTTTTTTGAAGTAGTGAAGCGGCCAATTTTAGCCTTTGGCTACGAATGAATTCCGTAGTGGTCTGTCCTGTGAGCGCTTTTAACTTTCGGTGCAGCTGCATTCTGCTCATACCCAAAGCCTTTGCAAAATCTTTTGAATTAAAGTCTGAGGCGACCAAATGATCGTCCAAAACATTTTGAAGGGACTCTAAGAAGCGCTCATCATAAGAGCTGATGGATATGTCCTTCGGGGTTAAAACAATCTCTTGACTAAAACGCTCCTGTAGTTTTCTACGGCTCTCCAATAAGTTTTTTGCAGTCTGCTTCAAAATTTTGTTGTTGAATGGCTTGGTCAGATAGGCATCGGCACCTGTTTCCAATCCTGTCAGTCTATTTTCATCACCAGCCTTTGCAGTGAGCATTAGAATGGGAATGTGGGATGTAGCATCGTTGGTCTTACAATTTTCGGTCAATTTCAGTCCATCCTCTTCGGGCATCATCAGGTCTGTTATGATAAGATCGGGTACCCGTTTCAATGCTTTTTGAAAACCGGTGCTTCCATTATCTGCCGTAACAATATTGAATTCGTTATTAAAAATAGAAGAAACGTAGGTTCGTAGATCCTCATTGTCATCCACGATCAAAATAATGTCGCGGTTTTCATCATTTTCCGTAATGGATACTTTACTTTCATCTTCAATTGCATCTGTATTTTCTTGATAGGTTTCCTTTAAAGTTGTTGATTTTGTGCCAGTTACTTTTTCCTCGTTTGAGTAGTCGGTTTCAAGTATGGGCAATTCTACGTGAAACGTGACACTTTCTGTACTGCTCTTGGCCTCAATCTTTCCTTTATGCAACCCGACCAGTTCATGGGTGAGAGCTAGCCCAATGCCCGTGCCTCTTTTATTGGTATGAATTTGGTGAAAGCGGTTGAATATTTCCTGTAACTCTTTTTTTGTTATGGATACATCTGTATTTGTCACCGTTAATGAAAGAACGCCCTCTATGATTTCCGCCTCAAAATCTATCTTGGCATTTTGTGGACTGTATTTTAGTGCATTGCCCAAGAGATTACCAACCACCTTCTGAAGTATGTCTGCATCAAACCAATAATGATTTTGATCTTTGGAGATTTTTATTTGGAGTTGTTGGGACTTTTTTTCGGCGCTGAACACGAACGATTCCGCCTGTGATTTCAAAAAAGTGGACAATATTGCTTTACCTACATGCAATTTGTAAAACCCTGATTCCAGTTTTGATAGGTCCAGCAACTGGTCGACCAAAGCAGCTAGCCGTTGGGTGTTCTTTTTGGCAATGGTCAGGTTCCGTTTATCTTCTTGGCTTAGTTCCAAACGCTCCAGTTGCTGTTCTATCGGACCCTGTATCAAAGACAAAGGTGTACGCAGTTCATGGGATATGTTGGCAAAAAAGTTTGATTTGGCCACATCCAGCTCTCTTAATTTTTGATTCGTTCTTTGACGGTTGCGATAAAGAACAAAGAGGAACATTACTGCCAAGGATGTTAAACCTATTCCTCCC
Source organism: Flagellimonas sp. MMG031 (assembly GCF_040112705.1). Taxonomy (NCBI): domain Bacteria; kingdom Pseudomonadati; phylum Bacteroidota; class Flavobacteriia; order Flavobacteriales; family Flavobacteriaceae; genus Flagellimonas; species Flagellimonas sp. MMG031. Next base: position 1,692,127 of record NZ_CP157804.1, on the reverse strand, counting down.
AAAAAAAGATTGCGCTGATTCCTTTTTTGTTGTTCGGCGAGTTCATTTTGTGATTTCAACAGTGCTATTTCTTGTTCTCTTTTTTGTGTTTGGTATTTGGCTTCAAGGTCCAGAGCAAGGCTCTTTTGCTTTCGGGCCTCTAGAGAATCTTGCAGAACGAACGATTGTCCATAGTATTTGACCGCTTGCTCAAAGTCACCGGTTTTTCCATAGGATTCAGCTAGGTTTTTGGCGATTCCCAACAAAACACCACTAGAACCGGCATCGGCTTGTTTAAAATAAGCATAAGCGTCTTCAAAATATGGTATGGCCTGTTTATAGCGCCCAATTCTTAGAAGAAACCCAGCGTAGACCCGATTGGCATTAGCGATTTGATTAGGGTCCCTTGTCTCAGTGAGCAGGTCAAGCCTTTTTTTATAGTAGGCATCGGCTTGATCATAATTATTGAGGTCTGTCTCTATGATACCCAAGGACCAATAAATATTTGCCACGTTTTCAATGGAACCGTTGCTTTTAAAATATGCCAAGCTTTTTTTAAAATAGGGCTTGGCTTTTTCATATTCCTTTCTTTGCCCAAAAATATTTCCTAGCATAATATAGCCGTAGTGTTCCTGGTCACTGTCATTGATTTCCGAAGCCATGTTTATGGCATTTCTGAAATAGCCTTCGGACTTTCCGATATATGAGGTGTCCTGTACACTATAGGTCCTTAAAAGTACTTTGCCCAAATTGAACAACGCTTTCACAACATATGGGTTCTTTTCATTGGAATACGAAGCAATAGAGTCTATTTGCTGGTATGTGGCTATGGCTTCAACATCTTCAAACTTTGAGTAATGTATGTTACCAATGGAAAGTAGGCCACTTGTGGTCACTTCGGGCAAATTCTTCTCAGTTCCTAATGCAATGGCCTTTTTGGCATAGTGCTGTGTGGAATCGTAATTGCCTTTGTAAAAGTAGCAATTGGCCACCTCACTTTGCGCTTTGCCCAAGAGTAAAGGTGAGGACATATTTTTTGCAATTTTCAAATTTTGCAATGCTAGCAGAAGTGCATCATCATATGCCGAGATTTTTGATAAGGAGTCTATTTGTGATTGGTTGGTCAAAAACTCTTGGGATATATTTTGGCCAAATGATGAAATACCTATTGATGTAAAAATGCAAACAAGATTATATTTAGTTAGGGCCATTTTTTTCATCACTCTTAATCACTAAGTTAACTAAAATATATCTGGCTTAAATTAGGTGCAAGGAGTATTGATCTTCATCTTGGGGGAGCAATTGACCTCAAAATAGTTTAATGGGGTTTAAGATGACCGAGATAAATAAAACTTATACGATCAACAACTCATCGTGTCCATTCCAACTATTTATAAAGGTTTAATTATATTTGAAATGACGAAAGCAAATCAAACGTAAAAGTTCACAAATCGTCAACAACGGATGTGAACTTTCTCAGGATATTGATAGACACTGGGCTGATTAGCGAAGGTTCTGAACCCAGTCAGGTCACTTTTTTTATTTCAAAAAAACTCATAAAGTCTGTAAACTATATTTTACAGACTTTTTTATTTTAACAATCTATCGGTTGTATTCTTTTTCCTAGTCCGTATTTTTGATACGGAAAAGAACATTGATTTACTTGCTTATAAGCCAACCTAGGGTGTAAGGCAACGGTTAAATAAGGAATCAGGACAATAACACCTCAGCATTAATATACCGACTATGCAACAACTTGGAATAATCGGAGCTTGGCAAATCATTTTAATCGTATGTGGATTGGTACTTCCAATTATCGCTTTGATAGATGTCATCCGAAATGAATATACCAAGAACAACAAACTAATCTGGGTTTTAGTGATTCTATTGATGAATTTCCTCGGAGCCCTACTTTACTTCTTGTTTGGCACTTCACAAAAAATCAAAAACAATTAAAGGTTTCAATCGTCCTCGTTATAAAACGAAGTTGGGCTACCTGAAGTTTCAAGGGGTGGACATATCCCAGCAATAAATCGTAGTATTTCTTCTTTTGTTAGGGTGCTACGCTTAACATCCCATCAATCCTACTCCATATTCACTATCCAATGCCCCTTTAAGGCGCTACCATTCTCTTTACTACCATCCCAACGAACACCACAACCCGCTCATATCATTTATGAAATTGTTTCCAATTTTCATTGGGTAATTTTTATACTTATAAATATTTTTTTAGCTTTGTCTAAATTTAATTTTAACCCCACAAAAATGATTCGGTTGAAGTATCTCATATTCTTCTTTTTAACCATCCCATTATCCCTGATTTGGGCCCAAGACAATGCTGTCACAGTTTCTGGTAGGGTAACATCCAACGGAAACCCTGTCCCCTACGCAGCAGTCTATTTGAAGAATGGAAATCTCGGTGTCAATACCAACATCGATGGTCAATACCAACTTGAAATCCCAATTGGTGAGCATATTCTGGAAGTAGCTTCCCAAGGCTTCAGGACCAACTCGAAAAAAATCACCATCACATCAAATCAAAATGTAACCTTGAACTTTGAATTGATTGAAGATGCGCTTGGCCTAGACGAAGTAGTCATCAGTGCCACTCGAAACAGGGTGGAACGTCGGAGTGCACCCGTGGTCGTGTCATCCCTAAAACCAAGATTATTGACGGCTACACAATCCATTTCGGTAGCCGAAGGCTTAAACTTTACCCCCGGTGTCCGCGTGGAAACCAACTGCCAAAACTGTGGGTTTACCCAAGTCCGCTTAAATGGATTGGATGGTGCCTATACCCAAATATTGCTCAACAGCAGACCCATTTTCACCTCATTGTTGGGCGTTTATGGATTGGAGCAAATTCCAACCAACATCATAGAACGTGTGGAGGTGGTTCGCAGCGGAGGTTCGGCCCTCTACGGCTCCAATGCCATCGCGGGAACAGTAAACATTATTACCAAAGATCCTATCTTGAATACATGGGAGATTGGAAGCAACATGGCCATTGTGGGGGGCGAAGCATGGGACCGGGTGGTCAACTTCAACAGTTCCATTGTCGCCGATGACCTCTCCAGTGGCGTCACCTTCTTTGGGGCCTACCGCAACCGAGAAGCCTATGATGCGAACGATGATGGTTTTACCGAGCTGGTGGAACTTCGTAATACCACTGTAGGTGCAAAAGCATTTTTTAGGCCTACCGATAGAAGCCGTATCTCATTGAATTTAAATGCCATAAGAGAATACCGCAGAGGTGGTGACAGGCTGGAACTGGCTCCACAATTCACCGACATTACCGAGGAATTGGACCACGATACCTTTATCGGTGGCGCCGATTATGAAATTGATAGCAAGGATGGCACCCAAAAGACCCAAGTGTATACTTCTGCCTCCTATACAAATCGTGATAGCTACTACGGGGGACTGGGCGGTGCCAGAACCCGGCAGGACAGCCTTTTGGCCAACAATGCCTTCGGTACCACCAAAGACTTGGCGTGGGTAAACGGGGTGCAGATTACCAAAACATTCAATAATAAAGACGTTTTGACAATCGGGGCCGAATATAATTATAGCGCCACGGAAGATCAAATTCCCGGCTATGATCGGCTCGTTGACCAAAATGTGAATACCTTGGGCGGATATGCACAATACGAATGGAAACCTTCCGACCAATTTTCTGCCTTGCTCGGAACCAGATTGGACAACGTGAATGTTTTCGGGAATTATTCGGTAGGAGGTCTCGAGAGGGATTTGGACCTCAACCAAACGGCCCTTTCACCAAGGTTAACGCTATCCTATAAACTTACAGAAGCATGGCGTCTTCGGGCCGGATATGCGCGAGGATTCAGGGCCCCACAAACCTTTAACGAAGATCTGCACATTTCAAGTGTAGGTGGCGAACCGCAGTTCGTATTGTTGTCCGATGATTTGGATACGGAATTTTCAAATGCCTTTACCGGTTCCGTAAACTATTCCAAAACCAAAGACCTGCTACAACTGGATGTATTAATGGAAGGATTCTACACCCTTTTGGAGGATCCGTTTACACTGGTCAGCACGGGAGCGGCGTTGTCCAACGGTTCCATATTGGAAGAGGTACGCAATGGTGAAGGCGCCCGAGTCTATGGCTCCAACTTTGAACTGGGTCTTTCGCCTGACCCGGAATGGCGTTTTCAATTGGGCGGAACCTTACAAAAAACCGAGTGGAACCAACCTCAAATCCTTTTCGAGAGCGATGGTACCCCGGGGGAAAGTGACATTGTTATCGATGAATTTGTTAGAGTACCCGACTTTTATGGGTATTTGAACACCACTTGGATTCCCAGCGAAAAGTTTAACGTGGACGTCACAGGTACCTACACGGGCAACATGACCGTCCCAAGGGTCATTAGCGATAACGGCTTTTTGGAACTCAACGATTCAGGTTCGTTTTTTGATATGAACATTAAACTGGAAACCCATTTTGATTTCAGCGAGTCCTTTATGATAACCCTATCGGGTGGTGTGACCAATATCTTTAATAGCTTTCAAGATGATTTTGATATTGGTCCTGGCCGTGACTCTGATTACGTTTACGGCCCGGACGCTCCGCGCGCCATCTTTTTTGGGCTAAAATTTGGTAAGTTACATTAAGACCAAGATTACTGTAAACTTTGAACATGTTACGCACACTCTTTTCTAGCATTTGTTTGATTTTTATGATCGCTTCTCCCCTTTTAGGGCAGAAACAAGAAGTGGAGTGGCTTAGTTTTGAACAACTGGAAGATTCCCTTACGGTACAACCCAAAAAAGTCCTGATCTTTTTTAATGCAGATTGGTGCGCCTACTGCAAAAAAATGGAGAGAGCTGCATTTAAGGACGCCAAAGTTACCTCCTTGCTTCGCAATGACTATTATGTTGTAAAAATGGATGTTGAAACCGCGGACACTATTGTTTTTGGTGGACAACGCTTTATCAATAGTGAACTGGGCAAAAAAAGAAGCCCCATTCATCAAATACCCAAATTATTGGCTTCACGGGAAAATGCCCCCTTTTCCGTGCCTGCCCTCATTCTATTGGATACCGAGTTCAAAGTGCTCGATAGGTTCTTTGAGTATCTGTCCCCAAAAGGGATGCACCAATTTTTATCACAGGAAGACTGAGTAACTGGTATCCTTTTTTTACGAATTCCATAACCAAAACTACGTTTTGAAGGTCCTTTTAATCAAAATCGAATCCTTGCATCTAACCTCTCTAACCTTGACTCTGCCGCTTTTTAACCTATTTGCATAAAATATGTTTATGGTTTAGGTAATTTATTTAAATAAAAATTTATGGTTTTTTACCCGCATATTTGCACTGTAACATAAACATAACCGAAATGGGTACAAAAGCATTAACTGAACAAAAAACAAAAAAACAACTCAATACCCCTGTAAAGATTGCCGTTGCCAACGGTGACGGAATCGGTCCCGAAATCATGAAAGCTACCCTGCGCATTTTGGAAGCTGCAGGAGCTCCGATTGAACCTGAATATATCGATTTGGGTGAAAAAGTCTACCTATCCGGCAATACCTCCGGAATCGACAGTAAGGCATGGGAAGCCATCCGAAGCAACAAAATTATTTTCAAGGCTCCCATAACCACCCCTCAGGGAAAAGGCTACAAAAGCTTGAACGTTACCCTGCGAAAATCCCTTGGCCTTTTTGCCAATGTACGACCAGTATCCGCCCTTTCTCCCTATGTACCCACCAACTTTCCCAAGATGGATGTGGTCATCATCCGCGAAAACGAGGAAGATCTTTACGCTGGCATCGAACACCGCCAGACACAAGAGGTCTACCAATGCCTAAAACTTATCACTAGGCCGGGTTGCGAGCGTATTATTCGATATGCCTTCGAATATGCCAAAGCGTTCGGAAGAAAAAAGGTCACTTGTATGGTGAAGGACAATATCATGAAATTGACGGACGGATTGTTCCATCAGGTTTTTGATGAAATCGCACTGGAATACCCCGAAATCAAAAATGAAACACAGATTATCGATATAGGTTCTGCCCGATTGGCCGCAAGTCCAGAGGATTATGATGTTGTGGTCACGGCCAACCTTTATGGCGACATTATTTCCGATATCGCTGCAGAAGTAGGCGGTTCGGTGGGTATGTGCGGTTCCGCCAACATTGGTACCGAAGTTGCCATGTTCGAAGCCATACATGGATCTGCACCCGACATTGCCGGGAAAAATGTGGCCAACCCATCCGGTCTCATCAACGCAGCCATATCCATGCTGGCCCATATTGGACAAGCTGAAGTGGCGGATAAGGTAAAAAATGCTTGGTTGACCACCTTGGAGCAAGGCTTCCATACGGCCGACATTTATCAAGAGGGTGTCAGCACCGCAAAAGTGGGCACTCAGGAATTTGCCGATAAGGTCATCGCCAATTTGGGTCAAACCCCAAGCACGCTGCCCAAAAGCTTGATGGTTCAAGGAAAGGGAACCATACAACTACCAGCATATGTCCGTAAAAACGAGACCAAGGAACTGGTAGGCGTGGATGTCTTCTTGGATTGGCAAGGTACGGACCCAAACGAACTCGGTGACGCCCTCGCAAAACTGGAAGTATACCAACTCAAGCTAAAAATGATCACCAACCGTGGAGTAAAAGTATATCCCGAAGGGATTAAAGAAACATACTGCACTGACCATTGGCGATGCAGATTTGTGGGGATGGGTGCGCAAATTAGCGGCCCCGAGCTTTCCTATGCGCCCATCACCTACGAACACGTTGTGGCCCTGTTGTCCAAATTGCACCATCTAGGTTTTGATGTGATCAAAACGGAAAACCTATATGAGTTTGATGGGAAACGAGGATTTTCACTAGGTCAAGGCGAATAGAACAACCATTTTGGATGTGTTTTGAGCGAGCGTATCGATCCTTGTGGTCGGTGCGCTTTTTCCATCCAAAAAATACCGTACTTTGCGCAACTTTTTAAAATTAAAGAAGGCGAATAAAATACCTGATCATGTTACTAGGTCCCGATGAATTGGAAAAGGCGGTAGCCATTTTGAAAAAAAACGATGTTTTGGCCATCCCCACCGAAACCGTTTACGGATTGGCCGGAAACATTTATAGCGAAGAAGCCATTGCCAAGATTTTTGAACTGAAGAAAAGACCGCTCAACAATCCACTGATCGTGCATCTCCATAAGATGGAACAGGTCCATGAAATTGTAGCGGAATTTCCGCCGAAAGCGAAATTGCTTGCCGAACAATTCTGGCCAGGCCCTTTGACCCTTGTGCTTAAAAAGGGAAACAACGTACCCGATTTGGTAACGGCAGGTAAGGATACCGTTGCCATCCGGATCCCCGATCATCCGGTAACATTGGCCTTATTGGAAAAGCTACCTTTCCCCATCGCTGCGCCAAGTGCCAATCCCTTTAATAGGATTAGCCCCACCAGTGCCGAGCATGTACTTGGATACTTCCAAAATACACTGGCTGTTTTGGATGGCGGAGCTTGCAAAAAGGGTATCGAATCCACTATTATTGGTTTTGAAGGTGAAGAACCCATCCTGTATCGATTGGGTTCCATTTCCAAGGAAACCATAGAAGAGGTCATTGGTGAAGTCCGTGTTCAAAATAAGGCTAAAGCAGCGCCGAACGCCCCTGGCATGTTAAAAAAGCACTACGCCCCTACCACCAAAACCTATTTGACCGACAACGCCCAAGAGATGGCCTACCTGACGGAAGGAAAAAAAGTAGGACTGCTGCGCTTCACAGGAAAGTCCGAAGACCCCAATTACCGTCATATCGAAATATTATCGCCATCCGGTGATCTAGCAGAAGCCACAGCCAACCTTTATGGCGCATTGCACCGATTGGATAGCATGAAACTAGATATGATCATCGCCGAGCGGGTGCCCCAAATAGGACTTGGAGTGTCCATCAATGATCGACTGGAAAGAGCAACCCAATAATTACCCAAACATAGCGCGGCATGATATGCTTCCCGATGTGGAATACGTGAGCAATGTCATAAAAATACGCTGGTTTTAGCCCTAATTTTAAACGAGTTTAAAAACAAGAATCATGTACAACTCAGAAAAAATAGGGAACGAATTCTATCAAAGTCTAGGCAAACTGTTCTATTTCGTGGCCATGGCCGACCATACCGTAAGGCCCATCGAAATCGAAAGGTTGCGAAACTATGTCCGCCAATACTGGTTGGATGTGGATGAAATTGAAGATGAGTTCCATACCGATGCCGCTTATCAAATAGAAATTGTTTTTGATTGGTTGGATGGGGAAGAAAAGGAAGGTGAAGCGTATTTTGATGAATTCAAGGAATTTTACAAAGAGCATCCCGAGAAATTTTCAGAACCCATCAAAAAATTGATTGTGGAAACCTCCGAAGCCATAGCCAAATCATTTGCCGGAAAGAATAGATCGGAGATGTTGGCTATCTTTAAGCTCAAACAACTGTTCAATCATTGATGGGCCTAGAAAAATACATTGACCACACCAATCTAAAACCTACCGCAAGCCATCAGGATATCGTTGCGCTATGCAAGGAAGCCATTATAAATGACTTTTATGCTGTTTGCGTAAATGGGTGCCATGTGGCCACGGCTCACGAAACGCTTAAAGGAACTCTTGTAAAAGTGGCCGCGGTAATCGGTTTTCCACTAGGCGCCATGTCCACCAAGGCCAAAGTGTGCGAAGCCATGGATTGTATTGAGAACGGTGCGGATGAAATTGATATGGTCATTAATGTTGGATGGATAAAGTCGGAACGCTTTGATGCCGTCCGCGATGAAATCAAGGCCATCAAAAAAGCTATTGGACCCAAAATTTTAAAGGTGATCATTGAAACCTGCTACCTTACCGAAGCCGAAAAAGAGCGGGCTTGCCTACTGGCCGTTGATGCAAAAGCCGATTTTGTGAAGACCTCCACGGGCTTTGGCAACGGGGGAGCCACTTTGGCGGATGTGCAATTAATGAAGCGCGTGGTAGCGGACCAACTTAAGATCAAAGCCTCCGGTGGTATAAAAACCAAGGAAGAAGCCCTGAAATATATAGCCCTTGGCGTATCGAGAATAGGCACATCTTCTGGCCCGGAATTAATCAAATAGCACATCATGAGCATACACATTGAGGCCAAAAAAGGAGAAATAGCAGAAACGGTTCTAATGCCCGGTGACCCATTGCGTGCAAAATGGATTGCCGAAACCTTTCTCGAAGACTCCTTTTGTTACAACCAGATCAGGGGAATGTTGGGCTATACCGGCTTCTTTAACGGTCAACGAATTTCTGTTCAGGGCAGTGGTATGGGCATGCCTTCGGCCATGATCTATCTACATGAACTCATCAAGGACTACGGCGTAAAGAAGGTGATCAGGGTAGGTTCGGCCGGTTCCTATCAAAAAGACATTCAACTCAACGATGTTGTGCTGGCCATGACTGCATCGACCACATCGGGCATCAATAATTCGAGATTTATCAATTCGGACTACTCCCCTACCGCCAACTTTGATCTGTTCATCAAAGCGGTAAATTATGCCCAAAAACACGGCATTCCCATAAAGGCAGGCAATGTGCTCTCTTCGGATGAATTTTATGAGGACGACCCAAAGGCCTACGAGCATTGGGCAAAGTACGGGGTTCTTTGTGTGGAAATGGAAGCTGCGGGCATTTATACCATTGCTGCAAAATATAACGTAAAAGCGTTGACCATATTAACCATTTCCGATTCCTTGATTACCGGGGAACAGCTGTTGGCCGAGGCCCGGGAAACTTCATTCCAGCAAATGGTGGAAATCGCTTTGGCCGCCGCAATGCCATAAATCAAACTTTGAGCTAATCGTCAGTGGTGGGGATGTATGCTGCCGACACGGGAAGCTCAAAAAGCTCCAAGGAAAAATAAGGCAATGCCGCCAGCAGATGGTCAAAAATATCCGCCATTACATACTCATAATTCTCCCATCGCTTATCCGAACTAAATGCATAAATCTCTAAGGGAATCCCCTGTGGTGTTGGTTGCAATTGGCGTACCATTAGGGTCATTTTTTTATTGATGGCAGAATGACCCTCCAGATAATTGGTCACATACTTTCGGAACACCCCAAAATTGGTAAGGTTCCTACCATTGACCAATAACTCTTTATTTATCTGGTTATCCTGATTGTGCGACCTGATCTGCTCGCTCCTAGTGGTGATATATGCTTCGATCAATTGAATTTTTTTCAAACGCTCCACTTCTTCTTCCGTGAGAAAACGGATACTTTTCTGCCGAATGATCAACGAGCGTTTGATTCTTCTTCCTCCGGATACCTGCATCCCCCTCCAGTTTTTAAAGGAATCGGAAATCAATGCATAGGTCGGGATTGTGGTAATGGTCATATCAAAGTTCCGAACTTTCACGGTCGCCAAACTAATTTCCACAACGTCCCCGTCCGCCCCATATTTTTCAAAAGTGATCCAATCCCCTATCCTAACCATGTCGTTTATGGTGACCTGTATGCTCGCTACCAATCCTAAAATGGAATCCTTAAAAATCAACAATACCACAGCGGAGGCTGCACCCAAGGCCGTGAAAAATTTCCAGACCGTGGTATCCGTCACTATAGCGAAAATCGTCAGAATCCCAATGATCCAAGCGAAAATCATGAAAACCTGCACATAGCTATCAATCGGCTTATCCTTAAATTGGGTGAGGGTTTTTAGATAACTGTTGACACTTTTGAAGAATTTGCGAAAAATGACGAGGGTCAAAAAGACAAACAAAATCTTGATTGTCTTAAGGGCAATCACCTCTGCATAATCAAAATCTTCAAAAGCTACTGGTACAAACCTCAACAAAATGAACAAGGGAATCACATGGGCCACATAACGTGGCACCCGGTGTGCCACTAAAAAATTATCAAAATTGTTCTTGGATTTTCGGGCTAGGCGCACGGAAACAGCACGCAAAATCTTCCAAAGGAGGATATCCAAGAAAAATACCAGCACCAAGACCACCAATACCAGCACAAAAAGATTGATGTATGCCGCCAAACCATCGGCCATGCCCTGTTCCAGTAAGTAGTTGTAAAGCAAACGACCTAAATCCTTGTCCATAATCCTTTTGAAAATAAAGATTTGACACAAAATTACGGGATTTTATCTACCCTGCTATGCAGGTTTCACATCATTTTAAGTGAGTTTGGGGAAGTTTGGCCCTAATGGACCCGAAGCAAAGAAAATGATTTGCCCTCCTTATAAATTCCAATTTCAAGACCTTCCTTTTGCACAAAAAAATTATATTTGCACACCAAAAATCACGAAGGCCCACGTGGTGGAATTGGTAGACACGCTACCTTGAGGGGGTAGTGTTCGTAAGGACGTGCTGGTTCGACTCCAGTCGTGGGCACAAAAGAAAACCGCAAGCCATTGCGGTTTTTTTTGTTCAACACTTCCTGAAAAATCCGCAATCCTTTCCCCAAAACCCTGATTTTTATACAGCGGTATCCAAATTTTATGATAAAAAACTAGGACGGCATCTATTTAATCGTAAATTTGTTTAACGTTTAAATGAAAATGATGAACAACGTAAAAACTTCCTTCAGCATTCGGGATATGGAGAACCTTTCGGGAATCAAGGCGCATACCATTCGGATTTGGGAAAAGAGATACAACTTGTTCAGCCCAGAACGAACGGACACCAACATTCGCACCTACAGTTTGGAGAGTCTGCAAAAACTGCTGAACGTCACATTGCTCTATAACAACGGTTACAAGATTTCCAAGATTGCCAAATTGGGAGAAGATAACATCCCGGTTTTGGTCAATGAAATCATCGCTGAAAAAAGCGAAAAGAGCCATGCGCTGAACTCCTTTAAGTTGGCGATGCTCAATTTTGATCAGGCGCTCTTCCTGAATACCTATAATGAGCTTAAGGAAGATAAATCATTCACACAGATCTTTAACGATGTCTTTTTACCATTGTTGAACGAACTTGGGCTTTTGTGGCAGACCAATACCATCAGTCCTGCCCACGAACATTTTATTTCCAACTTGATCAAACAAAAAATCTATATCCATACCGAGCAGCTGCAATTCGAGGCACCCACGAAAAAGGACGAGGTGTATGTGCTCTTCCTCCCAGAAAATGAAATCCATGAGTTGGGGCTCTTATACGTAAACTACCAATTGGCCTTAAATGGCTACAAAACGGTTTATCTGGGCCAGACCATGCCTGTGGAAAGTTTGGAAGACCTGCTCAAATATTACACGAACATCCGATTTGTTTCCTATTTTACCGTATCGCCGACCAAGGATGAAATCGACACCTATTTTAAGCGCTTTGGCGAAGTCCTTAAGAAGTCCCCAGGTTCCAAACTGTGGGTACTTGGTCATCAAATCCAAGAATTTGACGACGATTCCGTTAAGGACCCCATAATCATATTCAAATCCATCAACCAACTGTTAGATTCGATTTAAAATCCAATGAAAAAAGTTATTGTAATCGGTTCCGGTTTCTCTTCCCTTTCGGCCTCTTGCTACTTGGCAAAGGCGGGATATGAGGTAGACATGTTCGAAAAGAACGACACCGTGGGAGGAAGAGCCCGTCAGCTGATAAAGGATGGATTTACCTTTGATATTGGCCCCAGTTGGTATTGGATGCCCGATATTTTTGAAAAGTTCTTTGCCGATTTTGGCAAAAAGACGTCGGACTACTACCATTTGGACAAATTAAACCCCGCTTACAAAATATTTTTTGAGGATGATGTGATTACCATAGGTGACTGCATGGAAAGCATCTGTGAGGAGTTTGAGCGCATCGAATCGGGCAGCAGCAAGCATTTGAAACAGTTTATAGGTGAGGCTCAGGAAAATTATGACATCGCCATAAACAAAGTGGTGTTGCGTCCCGGGCTATCCCCATTGGAGCTCGTAACCAAGGAAACCGTACTCAAAGTGGACCAATTTTTCAAGACTATAAGTCAACAGGTCAGAAAAAGGTTCAAAAATCCCAAATTGGTGTCCACGTTGGAATTTCCTGTGCTGTTTTTGGGAGCCAAACCCAGTAAGACACCTTCTTTCTATAATTTTATGAATTTTGCCGATTTTGGCCTCGGTACTTGGCATCCCAAAGGAGGGATGTATGAAATCATCAAGGCCATGAAAGGTGTCGCAGAGGAACTTGGAGTAACCATACATACCAACAGTCCCGTCAGCCACATTCTAGTTTCCGAAGGAGAAGTACTGGGCATACGAAGCAAAGGAAACAATCACTTGGCCGATTATGTGGTCAGTGGGGCGGATTATCATCATTCCGAGACCCTCTTGGACAAAAAATACCGACAATATTCGGAGGACTACTGGGCCAAAAAGACCTACGCCCCTTCCTCCCTATTGTTTTACATCGGCTTTGATAAGAAATTGAACAATATCGAGCATCACAACCTGTTCTTTGACACCGATTTTGAGCAGCATGCACAAGAAATATATGACCATCCACAATGGCCGAGCAATCCGCTGTTCTATGCCAATTTCCCCTCGGTAACGGATGCCTCCATGGCCCCGGAAGGCATGGAAACGGGCTTTTTCTTGGTGCCCATCGCTCCGGGCTTGGAAGACACCCCTCAATTACGGGATCAATATTTTGATATTGTGATGGACCGATTTGAAAATTTAACCCATCAATCTGTAAAAAATTCTGTAATTTTTCGGGAAAGTTTTTGCGTAAACGATTTTGTGGAACAGTACAATTCCTATAAAGGAAACGCTTATGGAATGGCCAACACGCTGCGCCAGACCGCTTTTTTAAGACCTAACCTCAAAAGTAGCAAGGTAAAAAACTTGTTCTTTACCGGTCAGTTGACCGTACCCGGACCAGGGGTCCCACCATCCCTGATATCCGGTAAACTGGTGGCTGATTTAATCATTAAAGATGAAAACCGATGAAAACTATTTTTGACAACGTCTCGTACGATTGCAGTAAGATCGTAACCAAGTCTTACAGCACTTCCTTTTCCTTGGCCACCAAAATGCTGGCCCCATCGATCAGGGCCGATATTTACAATATTTATGGTTTTGTGCGATTTGCGGATGAAATCGTGGATACTTTTCATGATTACGATAAAGCACAACTGTTCGATGCCTTTGAAAAGGACATGGAGCGGGCCATCGCGGATAAAATCAGCCTAAATCCTATTTTGAACGCATTTCAACATACCTATCACAAATACGACATTCCGCATCATTTGGTGGAGTCCTTTATGAAGAGTATGCGGATGGACCTGACCAAGAAAAACTATGAGACTTTTGATGAATACCGGGAGTACATTTATGGTTCCGCTGATGTAGTCGGCCTAATGTGCCTCTGTGTATTTGTGGATGGGGACAAGGAAAAATATGAAAGATTGAAGGAATCTGCCATGGCCTTGGGCTCAGCTTTCCAAAAGGTAAATTTCCTCAGGGATCTTAAAGCGGATTATGAGGACTTGAACCGCACCTATTTTCCCGACACTGACCTTTTGGAACTCGATGAAGCGTCCAAAAGACGCATTGTCAATGAAATAAAAGCAGATTTTGCCTTAGGTTACGCAGGTATCGTTGAATTGCCGGAACAGGCTAAGTTTGGCGTTTATACTGCATACCGCTATTATAAAAAGCTGTTGCAAAAATTGCAGAGCACTCCACCTTTAGAAATAAAAAATACCAGGATACGTGTGCCCAATTATCAAAAATTCGGACTTTTGGCACAATCTTACGTAAATTATAAACTACAATTGGTACAATGAAAGTAGCACTTTGGATATTGATATTTTTGGCAACTTTTTGCTTTATGGAATTTATGGCATGGTTTACCCACAAGTATGTGATGCACGGCTTCTTATGGAGCCTTCACAAGGATCATCACAGAAAGGACCATGACTCTTGGTTCGAGCGTAACGATGCCTTTTTTATCTTTTATGCCGTAGTGAGCATGTCCCTGTTTTATCTGGGCAGCGCCACTTCTTTCTGGTATGGTTGGCCGTTGGGCTTCGGCATATTGGCCTATGGAATCGCCTATTTTATGGTACATGATATTTTTATTCACCAACGCTTTAAAATGTTCCGCAATGCCAATAATTGGTATGCCCGTGGAGTCCGCAGGGCGCACAAAATCCATCACAAGCATCTAGGAAAAGAAGATGGGGAATGTTTTGGGATGTTGGTGGTTCCCTTCAAATACTTTAAGAAAAAGTAGTTATTGGGCCAACAGTTGGTCCAAAAGATTGCGGACCTTGTCCGAATTCCAGTTAGCGGCACCTGTTTTGTCCACCACCAAATCGCCTTTTTTATCTATGATGTAGGTAACAGGGATGCTTCCGCTCTCCAACGCTTTTGGTGTTGCGGATACCTGAAAATAAACAGGTAGATCATAGCCCTTTTTCTCCAAAAAAGTCAGCACTTTTTCTTGGTCGTCATTGGCGACAAAGGCAAATTCGACCTTATCCTTATAGTCTGCATATAGTGTGGCAAACCCAGGTAGCTCAGCCACACAGGGCGGGCACCAAGTGGCCCAAACGTTGATCAAGATCACTTTGCCTTTTTTGGATTGAAGATTGGCTGGTTTGCCTTCCAAATCCACCCAGTTCCAAGTATAATCCTCCAAAACTGAACGCTCTGATTCTTCCACCGTGCTTGGACTGACAATCGCTGCCATGGCTTTGTTGGCCCACACGCGCACATGAAATCCTACTGGGGTAAAAAGAATGAGCAATATCGCTACAATCCAAATAATATTGCCGACCTGTTCTTTTGTGATTTTCATTCTGCAATCAATTCATCCAATAACTGGTACACCTTTTTCGAGCTCCAATCCGAAATGCCTTCTTCATGGATTACGATATGGCCCTCCTTATCGAGCAGATAGGATGATGGCACCTTGCTAGCATCCACCGGCATCTTCTCCCCGATGATCAAATAGGTGACCGGAAAAGAAAATCCATGCTCTTCCATAAAGGCTTCTACAGGTTCTTGCTCTTCATTGGTAATGATATAAAAATCCATTTGCCCTTTGTATTTGTCGTACAATTCCTGAATACTTGCAAGCTCCGCTTCGGAAGGCAGTCGCCAAGAGGCCCAAAAATTGATTAAGACCACATTTCCCTTGGATTTTTCAAAATTGAAGAAGTTCCAATCAGCATCCTTTAATCGCCAATCGTAATCCGTAATCTGTTGACGCTCTGTTTCCTCAATGACCGCTGGGGAAAACGAGAAGAGCCTGTTCAACCAGATTTTCCCATAATATCCAATGGGAGTCACAAAAAATGACAGGACAAAGAGAATCAAAATGATATTGAGGACGGTCTTCTTACTGATTTTCATGGAATGGTTTTTCTCAAAAAATAAAAACTCCTGACATCAATAGTCGACATCAGGAGTTTCAACAGATTATTTTAGATACAATTAAGCATTTTGTTTTTTGATCAAGTTCAAGGCCGAACCTTCATTGAACCATTTGATCTGTGCATCGTTGTAAGAATGGTTTGCCATAATAGTGTCTTTGCTACCATCGGCATGCACTACCTCAATGGTGAGTGGCTTGTCCGGTGCAAACTCTGCAACATCCACAAAATTGAAAGTATCGTCTTCTTGGATCAGGTCATAATCGTTCTCATTGACGAAGGTCAAGGCCAACATTCCTTGTTTTTTCAAGTTGGTCTCGTGAATCCTTGCAAAGGATTTCACCAAAACCACAGCTACGCCCAAATGTCTGGGTTGCATAGCCGCATGCTCACGGGAAGAACCTTCACCGTAGTTATGGTCTCCCACAACAATGGTCTTGATACCTTTCTTTTTGTACTCGCGCTGGGTATCTGGAACTCCACCGTACTCCCCTGTCAATTGGTTCTTGACAAAGTTTGTTTTTTGGTTGAAGGCATTGACTGCTCCAATTAAGGTATTGTTGGCAATATTGTCCAAATGTCCTCTAAAGCGCAACCATGGTCCCGCCATGGAAATGTGGTCCGTGGTACATTTTCCAAAGGCCTTGATCAGCAGCTTCATCCCTTGAAGGTCTTTTGCAGTGATAGGCTCAAAAGGCTCCAACAGTTGTAGTCTTTCAGAACCTTCGGCAACGATTACCTCAACTCCGCTTCCATCCTTAACGGGCTCTAGATAACCATTCTCCTTCACTTCAAAACCTTTTGGAGGCAATTCCCATCCTGTTGGCTCATCCAACATCACTTCTTCACCGTCCTCATTGATCAACTTATCGGTCAAAGGGTTAAAGTCCAAACGACCTGCAATGGCAATTGCAGCGGTCATCTCTGGTGATGCCACAAATGCGTGGGTATTTGGGTTACCGTCCGCACGCTTTGCGAAGTTTCGGTTGAAGGAATGTACGATACTGTTCTTGGGTGCGTTCTTTGGATCTTCATAACGTCCCCACTGACCGATACATGGTCCGCAGGCGTTGGTGAAGATTTTGGCATCCAGTTTTTCAAAGATTTCGAGGATACCGTCCCGCTCCGTTGTATATCGCACTTGTTCCGAACCTGGGTTGATTCCAAACTCGGCCTTTGTCTTCAGTTTTTTGTCCAAAGCCTGTTGTGCAATGGATGAGGCTCGAGATAAATCTTCATAGGAAGAGTTGGTACAAGAACCTATCAATCCCCACTCCACGGCCAATGGCCATCCATTTTTCTCTGCCTTTTCCTTCATGGTTCCCACTTCTGTGGCCAAATCCGGGGTAAATGGTCCGTTGAGCAATGGTTTCAATTCGGAAAGATTGATTTCGATCACTTGATCAAAATACTGCTCTGGATTGGCATATACTTCTGGGTCAGCGGTCAAATGTTCTTTTACCTTGTTGGCTTCGTCAGCAACGTCGGACCTGTCGGTAGCTCTTAGATAGCGCTCCATGGATTCGTCATAACCAAAGGTTGACGTGGTAGCACCAATTTCAGCACCCATGTTACAAATGGTTCCTTTACCGGTACATGACATGGAGGTAGCTCCAGGGCCAAAATATTCTACAATGGCACCCGTACCGCCTTTTACGGTAAGAATTTCGGCTACTTTAAGGATAACATCCTTGGGTGCGGTCCAACCTGATAATTTTCCGGTCAACTTTACACCAATCAATTTAGGGAATTTAAGCTCCCAGGCCATTCCGGCCATAACATCCACGGCATCAGCACCACCTACCCCAATGGCCACCATACCCAATCCACCAGCATTTACGGTGTGTGAGTCGGTTCCAATCATCATACCGCCTGGAAAGGCATAGTTCTCCAAAACTACTTGGTGAATGATACCTGCTCCCGGCTTCCAAAAGCCGATTCCGTATTTGTTCGATACAGACTCCAGAAAATCAAAAACTTCCTTGCTGGTCTCGTTGGCATGCTTCAAATCTTGTGCGGCACCTTCCTTGGCTTGGATCAAGTGGTCACAGTGAACCGTTGTAGGAACTGCCACCTTGTCTTTTCCAGCCTGCATAAATTGCAACAGGGCCATTTGGGCCGTTGCATCTTGACATGCAATCCTATCGGGGGCAAAGTCAACGTAATCCTTGCCTCTAACAAAGGCTTTTTCCGGTTTACCGTCCCAAAGGTGGGAGTATAAGATTTTTTCTGAAAGTGTAAGGGGCTTGCCCACCAATTCACGGGCCTTTTCCACGCGTTCCCCCATGGAAGCGTAGACACCCTTTATCATGTCTATATCAAATGCCATTCTACAATTGAGTTTTTAAGATTTTCGTAATTCGGTAAATTTACTAAATCGTATAGTAATTTGGAATTAGAATCGAACTAAATCCTTCTGGACCGAATTATTTTTTACAACAGTTCCGTAATAATTTTTTCCTCGGTAAGGCCTTCAGCTTCCGCTTTGTAGTTTTTTAAAATCCGGTGACGAAGGATTCCCAGGCTTACCGCCTTTACATCTTCAATGTCCGGAGAGAACTTCCCGTGGATGGCGGCATGGGCTTTTGCAGCCAGCACCAAATTTTGTGAAGCCCTTGGCCCAGCGCCCCAATCGATGTAGTTTTTTACAAAATCCGGTGCGTCTTCTTGCCCTGGCCTTGTTCTGTTCACCAGCCTAACGGCATAATCGATAACATTGTCGGGTACTGGTATGCGACGAATCAAATGTTGCACTTCAATGATCTCTTCAGCATCAAAAAGTGTATTGATGGTCACCTGATCATCGGTGGTGGTGGATTTGACCACTTGTATTTCCTCCGCTATGGACGGATATTTGAGTTCGATGGCGAACATAAAACGGTCCAATTGCGCCTCTGGCAAGGGATAGGTTCCTTCCTGCTCAATCGGATTCTGTGTAGCCAGCACAAAATAGGGCTCATTGAGCTTGTACTGCTTTCCACCAATGGTCACCGCCCTTTCCTGCATAGCCTCCAACAAAGCGGCCTGTGTTTTTGGTGGCGTCCGGTTGATTTCGTCCGCAAGGATAATATTCCCGAACACAGGACCCATAATGAATTTGAAGTTGCGGTTTTGGTCGAGTACCTCGCTGCCCAAAATATCACTGGGCATCAAATCGGGGGTAAATTGTATCCTTTTGAAATCCAATCCCAAGGTCTGCGCTATGGTATTGACCATCAAAGTCTTCGCCAGACCGGGAACACCTATCAGCAAGGAATGTCCTCCAGTGTATATGGACAAGAGTATTTGTTCGATGACCGCCTCTTGGCCCACAATGACCTTTGCGATTTCCTTTTTTAGCTCTTGATGCTTTTTAACCAGATTTTCTACTGCAACAACATCAGACATACAATTATTCCTTTACCCAGTTGTTCGCAAAATCACAGTCCCTATTGTCTGGGTCAACGTGAATATAGGTGTCTTCGATATGTTCGTCCATCCACTCCTTAATGGCCTTGAATTGTTTCTCGCGAAGAGCCAATTCCTGTATCTTCATATAATCTTTCGCAAAATCGGCCTCATGTTCATCATAGCGGTTGGAAATCTTCATGATCTTGAACTTTGGAGGTCCCCCTCTTGGGTCATCCTCGCGAATAGGCCTTGAAATTTCCCCGTCTTTCAGGTTTCGCACCTGATTGTAAAGGGTCGGGTCCATTTTGGTCAGTTCAAAACGGGAGTCGAAGTTGATTGGGTTTCGGAGCAAACCACCATCGAACTTGGTCTCTTTTTCATCGGAAAAGTTCAATGCAGCTTCTGCGAACGTATATTTCCCATCCAAAACCTGCTGACGGATGCTGTCCAGTTCTTTTACTGCTTTGTCAATGGCACTTTTGGGAATATCTGGAATCATCAAGATATGTCTTAAATCCAGTTCCTGACCCCTAATTTTTTCAATATAAATAATGTGGTAACCAAAAATGGTTTCAAAAGGCTCTGAAATTTCCCCTTCCCTAAGGCTGAAGGCAACATCCTTGAATTCTTTTACAAAAGGAGTTTCCTTGGTCATACTGTAAAACCCACCTTTTGATTTTGACCCTGGGTCTTGTGAGTACAAAATAGCCTTCACATTAAAACTGGCATCGTTCTCCAACACATCTTGACGGATTTCCTTCAGTTGGTTGATGACCTTTTGCTTTTCCTCTTCAGGGGCTTCCGGTTGTTTTACAATCTGGGCAATTTCCAATTCCGCTCCAAATACTGGGCGCTCATCTTCAGGAATTTTATAGAAGAACTGACGCACCTCCTCAGGGGTCACTTCAATTTCCTCGACAATTTTTCCCTGCATCTTTTCTGAAAGCATCCGCAGTTTGTTGATTTCAAACAGCTCTTCACGGAAACTTTCCATATCCGATTTTTTGTAGTAGCTCAGCATCTTCTCCACACTACCGATCTGTTGGGTCAGTTGCTGGATTTGACGATCACTTTGGGCATTCACCATATCGTCGGAGACTAACAAACTGTCCTGCACCGCTTGATGCGCATACAACCGGTCCTCCATAAGTTTGCCCAATAATCCGCAGCGGGTTACGTCTTCTGTGGACGCTCCTTGGTTCTGCAAATCGATCAAGGTCTTGTCGATATCCGATTCCAGGATCACATAATCGCCAATGACGGCAGCGATACCGTCCAATTTAACCCGGTTGGTATTAGTGGTGGAATCTGTCTCGCTCAAAGCTTGGTCCACTTCCTGTGCCTGCACCATTCCAACAATCGCTAAGAGTGCGATGGAAAGTGCCTTACTTTTCTTTGTCATAAACCTCAAATTCATTCTTCTTGATAGCTTCATCTATTATTTCGGTTTCTAGTTTTTTTACATAATTCAAACGTCTCCGGTTGAGTATCAATTGCCTTATGTCCGGTTCCACATAATCGAATGGGGCTGTTTCATTGACTTCCAGAACGTTGGTCACCCAGCCCAAATATACCTCTAACGAGTCTTGTAGCTCAAAAAATTGTGATTTTTTTAAGTGGGATTCCTCATTTGCCTGCGTCAATGGGGGTATTTCCTCTATTACCCGACTGGCACTTACCCAAATGGAGTCGTTAAAATGGATTTTTTTGAATTGGACGGCTATGGAATCCAAATACCGTTTGTCAGCCTCGTCCCAATTCTTGATTTTTTGCTCTACCCCATCGCGGTCCAGAAATTGTTCGGACATGCCCACAAAACGCAACTGCACCAATTTCTCGTTCAGTTTGAAATTTTCCTTTTCCCTATCGTAAAATTCTTGCAGCTGGTTTTTGGTGACCGCGGTATCTTGGGATTGGAGCACCAAAGCCTCAATGTAGGCACGTGTGTAAAGGTCCGATCTGTAATCCGAGACCAAACGGTCAAATTCCCTCAGCTTTTCTTCGGGCAGATTGATCTTGGATTTATCGAGCAGTAATTGCTTCGACGCCCAATTGTTGATGTAATTGGTTACGAAAATGGTGCTATCCTCGGCGGTCATGTCATCTCGTATCAAAGACGCGATATCTTCCTTGTAAAGATAGGTGTCGCCTACCCGAGCCAAGGGTTCCTTTTCCTCTTCCTTATTGAACATTCCCTCGCAGGAGGAAACCAATAGCGCCACAAAACAGCATAGTAGGAAGAACCTATTTTTTTGGAGCTTAAGCATTTCGCAAAAATAACAATTACAAAATCCCTTACAAGAAGGTTCTCATATCATTAACAGAATTTTTTGGTTGGGGATAGATGCACAGAAATTGCTACATTAGTGCAAAACCAAACCAACATGAAGTATACTACCGAAGTCGTTGTGAATGTGCCAAGGGATGAATTCATCGAAAAAATGATGAATCCCGAGAACATGAAACACTGGCAAAAGGGACTATTGGAATTTGAGCAACTTTCACCCAACCCCGGACAGGAAGGCGCCCAAATGAGCTTAAGCTATAAAATGGGAAAACGCGAACTTAGCATGGTGGAGACCATCATCAAAAAACAGCTTCCGGAAGAAATGCACATGACCTACGATACCAAAGGCGTGCACAATATTCAAAAAAACTACTTTAGGGACGAAGGAGACAAAACCCGATGGATTTCCGAGACGGAGTTCCAATTCTCCAGTTTTGGAATGAAATTGATGGGACTTTTGATGCCTGGGGCATTTAAAAAGCAGTCCTTGGCATACATGGAAGATTTTAAAGCATTCGCCGAAAAAGGCGAGTCGGTACTAAATAACTAAATACAATGGATAAACTTTTGGATAGAAAAATCAAGATTATTTGGGATTTTCGTGGACCCAGTGCGGCCCATACGGCAGAACATTACCTAAAGCACCTAAAGGAGTTCGTCGAGGTCGAAGAACTGAAGTACGATCTAGGAGGTGTGGAACATTTCAGCCCAACCCATAGCATTGCCTTTTTGGTAGTGGCGGAATTTGAACTCAAAGAGGTGCGCAGCATCCTAAAACCGCATAGGGGTCAGGTATATACGGGTGAAATATAAGGAATTGCTTATGTGGACCAGATTCGTAATCTTAGGCACGGCTTTGTGGGTCGTGTCCTGTGCAAAAAATGACACCACCCCCCCACTGGAGAAAGCCCTTGCTTCCCAGAGCCCGAACATTCAAAGGGTAATGGACAATTTGGATGCCTACGAGGTCCAAATTCGCTATACCCAAATTGACCGACGAAACGATAGCGTAATATTTACGGACCATGATTTTCAAGTGGACGCGAACAGCTATTTTTATCCGGCGAGCACGGTAAAGTTCCCTGCAGCCGTGGCCGCTCTGGAAAAGTTGAACGAGATTGACTCCCTATCCATGGACACCCGCTTTTTCGTGGAAGGCGATTCGGTACAGACCACCTTTGCCAAGGCAGTTTCGGAAATCTTTGCGGTTTCGGACAATGCAGCGAACAACCGCTTGTTGGAGTTTTTGGGGCAGGACGACCTCAACCGCAGGATGGAGCGAAGAGGGATCAGTCCCATTAGGATTGCCCATAGACTTTCCACGGATAATGCGGACGATGTGACCACCAAACCTTTGGTTTTTTACTTGAACGATTCGACCACGGCCTTGAGCAGCTCCATTATAAATGCCGCCATTCGTCCACTCGATTTGGACGATATCGAAAAAGGAAAAGGATATATTGCCGGTGAGACCTATCAACAGGGTGCCTTTGATTTCAGTTTGAAGAACTACTTTCCTATCGAAGCCCAATCCGCCTTGCTGAAAAGAATCATCTTCCCGGAAGTGTTTCCCGAAGCCCAACAATTCAATCTAAATAAGAAACAACGGGAATTTCTATTGGAAGCCATGCACACTTTGCCCTCAAAAGTGGGATACGACCCTGTGGAGTATTACGACAGCTATGTTAAATTCTTTCTGTTCGGCGATAGTACCGAACCCATGCCGGAGCATATCAAAATCTATAACAAAGTGGGCTATGCCTATGGCACACTAACGGACAACGCTTACATCAAAGACACCAAAAACAACATCGATTTTATGTTAACGGCCACTATTTTGGTGAATAGTGATGAAGTCTTCAATGACGATGCCTATGAATATGACGAGGTGGGCATACCCTTTTTGGCGCAATTGGGCCGGGAACTGTACCAATTAGAGTTGGAACGGAAAAGATAACTTCACTTTACCTTATAAAATAGAAAAGCACCGCCCCCGCGGTGCTTTTCAGCATCAAAACGAACAACGCTTACTTAGTTGGGCATTACAACATCCTCAATAATATGGATCACTCCATTTGAGGCAACGACATCGGTTTTGGAGATTTTGCTCCAGTTCCCTTTGGCATCTTTCAAATAGATACCGTCGTCCTTTTTCATAGCAGTCAATTTCCCACCGTTCAAGGTTGTAAGTTCTGCTTTACCATTTCCTTTTCCAAGGGCAGCGGCCACATCAGAGGCCATTAGCTTTCCGGAAACCACGTGATAGGTTAAGATTGCGGATAATTGTTCTTTGTTCTCGGGCTGCAATAGGGAATTCAAGGTTTCGGAATCGATTTTGGCAAATCCTGAATTGACTGGCGCAAATACGGTAAAAGGTCCGTCACCTTTCAAAGCTCCCACCAAATCGGCGGCCTTGAGTGCAGTGACCAAGGTTGAAAAGTCATCTACCGATACGGCAACATCAACAATGTCCTTAGATTGTGCTGTAGTTGTTTTAGGTGCCAGCAAAAGTACAAAGGCGGCTAGTGCAAAAATTAATTTTTTCATGTTTTCAGATTTAAATTTTAATGATTATTGTTTTTAAAGCGCTTTCTACTAGTATTTACACATGCTTTTACCTTCTGGATGAAGTCTGTAGTTTTTTATCATATCTTTAACATCGACAATGAGGACCACAACCAACGATACAGAGCTTATAAACCGATTGCTTTCCGGCGACAATGCGGCACTCTACCAACTTTACGATAAATATTCCGGGGCACTTTTCGGGGTCATACTCCGAATGTGCAGGGATCAAAATAAGGCGGAGGACCTGTTGCAGGAGACTTTTATCAAAATTTGGAAAAGTATTGATGGTTATGATGCATCCAAGGGAAGATTTTACACTTGGGCATACCGGATTGCACGAAATACGACCCTAAATGCATTGAGAACCAAGGACAAGCTCATCCAAACGGATGATTTGAGTGTATATACTAATATCAAGGATGATGAAGAGGCACCGGATTATTCAGAATTGAAAGGTTCCATCAAATCTCTGGAGCCCCACCATCAACAGGCAATTGCACTGGTATATTACAGCGGGTACACCCATAGGGAGGCCCACGAAAAGATGGGGGTCCCGTTGGGCACCTTTAAATCCTATGTTCGACAAGCACTAAAACAATTAAGGGAGACTTACGGTACCAAGTTGGTCTATATTTGGGCCGTTTTAGAATTAATGGCATGATGGAAAAGAAAAAGATATTGGAAGAAGGACTTCTGGAGCTTTATCTTACCGGAGAGCTTTCAGAGGAACAGGCCTCCATGGTGGAAGAAGCCCTGGACCAAGATACAGCCCTACGGGAGCAGTTTGATGCCCTGGAAGCCGACTTTGAACGAATGAGCATGGAGCAGGCCATTGCACCACCCCCAGCCGTGAAGGCAAGAATCAAAGACTCAGTACAACCTAATTTGGTACGTAAGACCAATTGGACGCCTCTTTCCATAGCGGCAGGTTTTGCCCTGATTTTTGGTCTGAGCAGCTTTTGGCTCTATGAAAAATGGCAAAATGCCGAAAGTAACTTGGAGACGCTGCAAACACAGACCGATAGATTACAACGTCAGGTAAATAATCTGGAATCTGAATTTCGATTGACGTCCAATCGTCTGGAAAGCATCAACAATCCCGATGTGATTCCTTTGGTATTGTACGGAAACCAAAAGGCACCTAATGGAAAGGCGGTTGCCTATGTAAACCACAAAAACCACCTAGTACTGGTCAACCCCAAAGGCCTACCCGTGTTGCCAAGTGATAAGACCTACCAAATGTGGAGCGATGTGGACGGGGAAATGATCAGTATGGGCACACTGCCCACAGATACGGAGCTAGTGTCATTAAAATATATCGAGAACGCGGAATCCCTTAACATCACTATTGAACCTGCAGGGGGAAGCGACCACCCCAACGTGGAACAATTGGTTTCCTTCGTTACCCTTTGATGTTTGGAAAGTACACTAAAATTAAAGTGGGACATTGACCAAGGAAAAATCCTTTTTGCAACGTCCCACTTTCCGGACTAAAATCCTTAAAAATCAAGAAACCTCACCCAACCATCTCTGGTTGTATGTTCCAATTTTCGTTGGCCAAGAGTACTTGGTCAAAATCAATGCCTTCGATGGGCTTTAAGGTCTGGCTAGCGGCATCCCACTCTATTTTTCTGCCCAATTTCCACGACAGACCTGCCATATGGGCCGAAATCGCTTCATCGAAGCCTTCGTTGATTCCACAACTGACCTTTCCTCCATTTTTAATAACGCTCAACCATTCGCGCATGTGCAAAAAGGTAGAGTCCACACGAACACCATCAATGTAGGTCCACATAAGCCCTTTATCAGCAAAATATTGCGAAGTTGCAGAGGATACCGCATCGGTAGCGGTACCTGCAGGATCATATTGATAAATGGGCACATCGGGTCTCATTTTTTCAGCTTCCAGCATTTCGGCATATCGGGTGGATGCGCCATCTGGCCAGACAGTCAAACGGTTGCCCAATTCCATGGTGGCATCGTGGCCCATCAAAACAGTGGGTCTGTTGAAGCCGTTGCCCAAAGTAGCACTGTAGCAGAATGTCATTCCTTTTTCCTTGCCCTTGGTTTGACTACTTCCTGTACTGAAATCCGGGAACTCCATATTCACCTGTATGACATCGGGAACGTTTCTGCCATCATTATGGGTGTATATTCCCCCCGAAGCACTCACCGAAGCAGGTATCCCCATATTGAGCACACAGTTCAAACGGTCGTAATCGTGGGTCAACAAATCTCCGGAGAGTCCAGAGCCATAGGCCCACCATTTGCGCCATCTAAAAAAGTGGTTCTTATTAAAGGGCACCTTTGGTGCAGAGCCCAAAAATTGCTCCCAGTCGATAGTTTCAGGACTGGCCTTTTCATGGATATCATAGTTCCAGGCACCATTGTCATCGTTCCTGTTGGTATTGGTCTGAATCAATGAGACATGGCCCAAAGTTCCCTTTTCCACAATATCCCTGGCTGTTCCAAAGCTAAGCGTCTGTCTGTGTTGATGACCCACGGCAAAAACCGCATCTGAATTTGCTGCGGCCTCACGCAACGTATAGGTTTCACCTACAGTATGGGTCATCGGTTTTTCCACGTACACGTGCACATTGTTGTTCAAAGCTTCGATGGACATGGGCGCGTGCCAGTGATCAGGGGTAGCAATCACCACAGCATCCACTTCACCGCTTCGGATCATATCGGTATATGTGGTGTATCGCTTTACTTTATGGTCCGCTGTGGAAAAGGAATTGATAAACGTTTCTGCCCTCACATCAAATATGTCGCAGATACCCACCAATTTGACATTGAGACGTTCTTGGCTTTCAAAATCCTCCAATCGTTTGTTATTGGGGTCTTCTTCGGCGGCCAATCGCATTTCCTCCTTCCATTCATCCGTTGCAAATCCCAAGGCCCTTGTCAACTGTTCGCCCCGTATACCAAACCCAATGACCCCGATACGAACAGGGTCTCCTCCTATTCCGGGTACGGCTGGGGGCAGTGACGGTTTTATATTGAGTTGCTCCAATATTTCCGAGCGCTTTTTTCTGGAACCGACAGAGGTCGCAGCTCCGGCCCACCATACAGCGCCCAATATGGGAAGGCCTCCCAATCCTATTAACAGGTCTCTTCTAGTCCATTTCATTGCTCTTGGGTTTTAAGTTTATGCTTTCTGAGATAGTCCAATCCAAAATACCGCCCCGTAGGCAGTTGGTAGATTACGATACAGGCCACCATTTCAATTAAGTTTTTGTTGATGAGCCAATAGTTCCCTTCCACATTCATTTGTGTAAGACCAGGAAAGGGTGGGTGAGCCAAAAAGTAAAGGGCAAGCAGGCCAATGCCCACTATAGCGCCAATACGTTCAAAAATGCCCAAGGTAAAGGTTACTCCCACTACCATGAGGGCAATAATGTTCAAGGTATCCACCCAACCAATGGTAGCATCCCCAATCAATAGGGTAAAGAACCACTCAAATGGTCCTTGTGCAGTGGCCAGGTACCCGAATGAGGTCCACTCGGGATTGTACATTTTCACCACACCTTCAAATAAAAAGTGCCACCCTATAAAAATGCGAAGCAGGGTGACGCTTGCTTTTAGTTTATTGTGATTTTGGTTCATAATGGTTATAGTTAATTGTCATTATTCAATAATAGCTCATCCAAAATGGCATAAAGCAGGGGATTTGGGGACCATGAACATGAAAAATGGTTCAATCCCCTAAAATTAGACAAGAGTCCAATCACAAACCATGACCATTGTCAGTTTTGACGGTTTAGAAGAAATGGAAAACAAAAAAGCCATTGTGTCAACGCGCAAAGGGATTGCGCGAAATACCAACAGCTTTATGGTATATGAGGTGCAACGGGAAGTTGCACTAGAAAATCTATATTAAAAAACAGGATTACACCGGTTCCCCAAAAAGGTCGTAGTCGGATGCATCCGTGATCTTGATGTTGGTGAAATCACCAATTTTCACGTAATGTTTGGTCGCATCTATAAGTACCTCGTTGTCCACATCGGGGGAATCAAATTCGGTACGACCGATAAAATGGTTCCCTTCTTTCCTATCGATAATACAACGGAAGGTTTTGCCAATTTTTTCCTGATTGAGCTCCCACGAAATCTGGGATTGGATTTCCATGATGGCATTGGCCCGTTCTTGCTTTACTTCTTCGGGGACATTGTCCTCCAACTGGTAGGCATGGGTATTTTCCTCATGGCTATAGGTAAAGCAGCCCAAGCGCTCAAAACGCATGTCCTGCACCCATTGTTTCAAGGTCTCAAAATCTTCCTTAGTCTCTCCGGGATAACCCACTATCAAGGTAGTTCGGATGGCCATTTCGGGTACCGCCGCCCTGAAATCCTGTAACAGTTTTGTGGTTTTGGCTTGGGTGGTTCCACGGCGCATACTTTTAAGTATGTTGTCGGATATATGCTGCAATGGGATATCGATGTAATTGCAGATTTTGGGTTCGTTGCGCATCACCTCCAACACATCCATAGGGAAGCCCGTTGGGAAAGCGTAGTGCAAACGAATCCATTCAATAGCCTCCACTTGGGCCAAGGCTTGGAGAAGTTCGGCCAAGTTTCGTTTCTTATACAAATCCAGACCGTAATATGTAAGGTCTTGGGCAATCAAAATTAATTCCTTAACACCGTTTGCTGCCAATTTTTCGGCCTCTTTCACCAAATCCTCAATGGGGGTGCTACGGTGTTTACCGCGCATCAAAGGAATCGCACAAAAAGAACATGGTCTATCGCAGCCCTCGGCAATTTTAAGGTAAGCGTAGTTTTTTGGGGTGGTGGTCAAGCGCTCACCTATCAGCTCGTGCTTGTAGTCGGCTCCAAGGGCCTTCAATAAATTGGGAAGGTCGGTAGTCCCAAAATAGGCATCTACATTGGGAATCTCCTTCTCCAAATCGGGTTTGTAGCGCTCGCTCAAACAGCCGGTCACAAAGACCTTGTCCACATCACCGGCCTCTTTGCGCTGCACGTATTCCAAAATCGTGTTGACGCTTTCTTCCTTGGCATTGGCAATAAATCCGCAGGTGTTGATGACCACTACATTGCCTTCCTCCTCATGGGCAACTTCCTTGTTGTTGGCACGCAGTTGTCCCATCAACACTTCCGAGTCGTAGACGTTCTTGCTACAACCCAAGGTCACCACATTGATTTTGTTCTTTTTAAGCGATTTTGTGCGCATAGTTCCTTAAAATGGAGTGCAAAAATACAACAACACAATGCATTACAGCCCGATTAGGTCATAATTTTAAAAAGGCATTTAGTTTTTGTATCCCTCTGGAATCTTTCGGGCCTTGGTCAGATCTTCAAAGGCTTTACCTATGCGCAATAACTGGGCTTCCGAGAGTGGCTTTCCAATAAACGTCAAGCTTTCGGGTTCACCATTGGCCTTGTACCCCATCGGAACGGTCAACGCCGGGTATTCTGCCACCGCTGCATAACCTGCGTGGTAGTTATTGATGCTCAAAACGGCGTCCAAATCTTGTTCTTCCAAAATTTGAAAGAATGCCCTACCCGATTCTTTTAAATTGATTTTGATTTCCTCAAATTCCTCTGCCGAAGTGGAATCCGCCAAAATCCCGTCCAATCGCTCTTGGCCATAAGGAATCCTAACCAAAGAGTCCTGTTGGTTGAATCTTACTACATCTTCAACGCTATCCACCGAAACTACATCTTTATTTTTGACTTGGGCCGCGATATAAGCCGGCAAGTCTTGCTTCATATCCAAATTCAGCAAGGTTACGAAACCATCTAAGGGAATGTTTTCGGGTTCAAATTCGATGATTTGTGCTCCCGCAGTGCGTAAGGCTTCCACATTGGCAGCGTAGATAGAATCCGCTTCCATAAGATTGGTCATCACCCCAAGTCGCAAATCCTCTATCGATGCTGAGTCCATCGCCGAGGACAACATACCTGTTTCGGAATCCAAGGACTTAGAGTCTTGGCTGTCCTTACCCAACATGGCATCCAATAAAATAGCGTTGTCCGTTACATTCTTGGTCATGGGGCCCGGCGTATCGAGGGTGCTGGAAATGGGCACAATTCCTGTTCGGCTCAACAAACCAATGGTCGGTTTTAGGCCTACGACCGAGTTCTGACTCGAAGGCGAAAGTATGGACCCCGAGGTTTCGGTTCCCACGGCACCTACGGCATAGTTGGCGGCTGTGGATGTTCCGCTCCCTGCACTGGACCCCCCGGTATCAAAAACCCGTCTTCCGTAGGGATTCAAGGTTTGTCCACCTACGGCACTTTGTCCATTTGGACATACGCCACAGATAAAATTGGCCCACTCGCTCAAATTGGCCTTGCCCAAAATAAGCGCGCCTTTTTCTTGTAAACGTTCCACGATAAAGGCATCATCTGTTTGGCTTTGTTGCAATGCAATGGCGCCTGCCGTAGTCTTCATTTCGGACGTTCCAATATTGTCCTTCAACAAAATGGGCATTCCATAAATGGGATGCTGGTCGCCTTGGTTGGCGTCCAACTTTCGGGCTTCTTCCAGTACATTCGGATTGAGCGCAATAATCGTGTTAAGAGTGGTATTGTTGGGCAGTTCGTATTTGTAGATTCGATGTAAGTAAAAAAGCACCAAATCTTCATAGGTGAACTTGCCGTCCTTGATATGGTTTTGGATGGTAGGAATATCCTGCTCCAAGACCAAAGGCTTCATCATGCCATATTGTTCTTCGGTGAATTGGGAAACCTCCTCGTAGAGGGGCAGAAACACTTCATTTTTGTCCAAAACTTTACTTTGGATGAATTTGTAGCGCATTCGTGGGCTTTCATTGTCCGCGCTTGCCGCTACTTCTGATGAGTCGTTGTATGGCGTCCACAGCACAACATCGTCTTTGGGTGCTGCTTCTTTTTGTTTACATGAAATAAATCCAATCAGGATAAAGAAAAGTAAGAGGTTTTTGTACATGGCTGTTTATATGTTGAAAAATGAATCGACGAACTCATATTTATTAAATACCTGAAGGTCTTCAATGCCTTCCCCGACACCGATGTATTTGACCGGAATCTGAAATTGGTCCGAAATTCCAATCACAACGCCGCCCTTGGCGGTACCGTCCAATTTGGTCACTGCCAAACTGGTGACCTCGGTGGCTTTGGTAAACTGTTTGGCCTGTTCAAAGGCGTTTTGTCCGGTGGAACCATCCAAGACCAAAAGTACTTCGTGTGGCGCATCGGGCACTACTTTTTGCATTACGCGCTTTACCTTGGAAAGTTCGTTCATCAAATTGACTTTATTGTGAAGACGTCCTGCGGTATCGACCAATACTACGTCGGCCTTTTCCGCCACTGCAGAATGCAGCGTATCGAATGCTACGGATGCAGGGTCACTTCCCATTTTTTGTTTGATGATGGGCACATCAACTCGTTGAGCCCAAACCTCCAACTGGTCAATGGCTGCTGCACGGAAGGTATCCGCAGCTCCCAAAACCACTTTCAGTCCTTTGGCCTTGAATTTATGAGCCAGTTTTCCAATGGTTGTCGTTTTACCTACCCCATTAACGCCGACCACCATGATCACATAGGGTTTTTTATCCGTGGGTATGCTTACCTCACTAGCTTCCCCTGAATTGGTTTCGGAAAGCAGCCCGGCAATTTCCTCGCGTAAAATGGTATTGAGTTCATCGGTGCCCATATATTTGTCACGGGACACCCGTTCTTCGATACGCTCAATGATTTTAAGGGTAGTATTCACGCCCACATCGGAAGTAACCAATACTTCTTCCAGATTGTCCAAGACCTCGTCATCGACCTTGGATTTACCGGCCACCGCCTTGCCCAGTTTTCCGAAGAAACTGGTCTTGGATTTTTCCAGACCTTTGTCCAAGGTCTCTTTTTTATCCTTTGAAAATATATTTTTGAATAAGCTCATCCTGTGTTCTTTGAGAATGACCAAAGATAGCAAAGTAAGGGGAGTTTTGTTTAGTCTAATTTTAGAATAAGCCTTCCTGAATACCATCACCAAAGTCACAGTGGAGCACCCTTTAAACCCAAGAAAAGCAGTGTTTTACCCTGCAAACCCATTGCTTCACAACAAAAGTTGCACCTAAACCACGATATCGGACTATTTTTGACCTACCTCAACAACAACCTTTACATGACCAAAAGTCTAAACAAACTATTGTTTATACTATCCATCGCAGTATACTTACCTGTCATGGGGCAGGATACCTTTGCAGATAATTTTAGCGCTGTCTCCTACTCCAATAATGATGGAACCCAAAGTTGGTCCACCAATTGGCTGGAATACAACGATAACAATAGCGCATCGAACGGATATATCCGCATCACCGGCGGGGAATTATTTTTCTACTATCTATGGAGTGAGAATATAAGAAGGTCGGCAGATTTAAGTGCTTACACTTCGGCCACCCTGACCTTTGATTGGAGGACTTCGAGTTTGGAGAGTGGAGAGACACTTTCCATTGAAATTTCGAGCGATGGTTCCTCTTTCACAACATTGGATACGTTCACAGGTAGTCAAACTGGCTCTTTTAGTCAAGATATTTCAGCCTATATGTCGGCCAATACCACCATCCGTTTTATAAAAGGTGGCGGCAACTGGTCCGGAAGTAACGACCGTGCCTACATTGATAACATATTGATTACGACAACATCTGTCCCATCCACAGACACCGATGGGGACGGTGCCATAGATGTAGTCGATTTGGACGATGATAACGACGGAATCACGGATGAAGAGGAGTATTGCTCCACTATTAGCGCTTCATTTCTAGCTTCCTCCGATGTGGGGGAACGTAACGTGGTGATCAACCATACGGACACCGGTTACTTGCGCATCGATTTTTCTTCCATGGACAATTCCTTTCAATTGGATATTAACGGTACTACCGTGCACCCCTCCATTTTGGAGTTTGAGAATGGTGCCCTGGGTCCCGGTGACGAGTACTTTGTTTTCCAATCTGATGGGAGCTTTATCAGTCAACCATGGGTCGCCAACTCCAACGGCATCCCAAGATTGCGTTTGGTAGTGGACGAATATGGAATGATTAGCCTGTACGGAAGCAGAAATACCTCAGCCACCTCCTTGGAACTCATGGAGGCACAAGGCGGAACTCCGTTCAATACCATAGCCTGGATACCGGGCAACAACAATACCTTCACCTTGACCAACCAACAAGGACCGGGACCAGAGGGCTTCACTGGGGAACTTTTTGCCAGTGCTATCTGCGATACGGATGGTGATGGTATCAGTAATCACCTTGATCTGGACTCGGACAACGATGGATTATTCGACCTTGTGGAATCGGGTGCATTGGAAGAACCTGGGGTCAACGACAACAACAATGATGGTAGAATTGACGGCGCAGTAAGCAGTTCTGGAACGAATGGAATTTATTCAGGGATTGAGGACAACGACACACCCTATGCCCTATTGACTTACACCATTTTTGATTCTGATAGTGATGGCACCTATGATGCCTACACCCTGGATGCTGATGGTGATGGTTGTACCGATGTGGTGGAGTCCGGTTTTACGGATAACAATGATGATGGGCTTTTGGGACCAAATCCCGTCACCATAAATTCCGAAGGAATGGTAACCAGTGGCTCGGACGGTTATTCCGCACCAAACGACAAAGATTCCAATACGATATTTGATTTTAGGGAAGCGGGAACTGCCCCTACGATTAGCTCGCAACCTGTGGATGTGACCACCTGCCCTGGATGTACCACAAGTATCTCCGCTACGGTGACGGCAGATCAGTACCAATGGCAATTCTACAATGGCAGTTCGTGGGTAAATCTTTCCGATACGGGGATTTACTCTGGTACCTCAACAAATGTATTGACCATTACCAATCCAACCCCGAACGAAAACAGCACCCCTTACCGTCTTGTGGTAAGCAATGATGCGTTTGTATGTGGGACTACAACGAGCAATACGGCCACATTGACCCTACGGGTGAACACGATGATCACCAATAGAAGGGTAACCTATCGCGTCAATAAAAACTAGTTGATATAGACCCAACAAAAAAAGCCGCTAAAAAGCGGCTTTTATTATTTTGTACAAGGAAAGTTCCTTATTTACTGTTCAACCAGTCATTCACCAACTCGGGCGCCATTACGGACTCCACAAAGGTGTAAGCTCCCGTTTTTGGAGATTTCACCATTTTAATGGCCTTTGTCAATCTTTTGGAGGACGACTGAAGTGTTGCTACTGTTTTCTTTGCCATGGCTTATATTTTTCTGCTTTTTACGTGTAAAAAGCGATTACTTAATTTCTTTATGAACGGTCATACGCTTTAGGATAGGATTGTACTTCTTGATTTCCATCCTATCTGGCGTGTTCTTTTTGTTCTTGGTGGTAATATACCTAGAAGTACCTGGCATACCAGATTCTTTGTGTTCTGTACACTCTAAAATTACCTGAACCCTATTTCCTTTCTTTGCCATTGTATCGTACTTATAATGCTTTTACAACTTACTTTTTGGAATTGATTTCCTTCAAGACAGCAGAGATTCCTTTTTTGTTGATGATTTTCAACCCACGGGCAGATACGTTCAAGGTTACCCAACGGTCTTCCTCGGGAATATAAAATCTCTTCTTGGAGATATTTGCATCGAATCTCCTCTTGGTCTTATTGATAGAAAAGGAAACGTTGTTTCCAAACATCACCTTTTTTCCTGTTACTTCACAAACTTTAGACATCTCCCTAACTATTTGAGTGATTTTATTGAGGCTGCAAATTTATACCTTTTTAACGGGACGTACAAAATTCTTTTTCAGAAATTTAAAATTTCTTTGTACAGCAGCTCAAAAGCCTTGTTCACAGACTTTTCCACTACCCTTTCCCTATGCTTGCCCATCACGAATTTTTGGGCAAAAGTCCGCTTGGGACCACTTATTCCAATGTATACCGTACCCACCTCAACATCGGAGTCACCTTTGGTGGGGCCTGCATTTCCAGTGGTGGCAATGGCAAAATCGGTCCCTAGTTTCTCCTTAACGTTTTGCGCCATGGCGATGGCCACTTGTTCGCTCACAACAGAATGTCCATCAATCAGCGCTTGCGGCACCCCCAACACCTTTATTTTGGCCTCAGTGGCATAGCAAACCAAGCTTCCTTTAAAATAGTGGGACGCTCCCGGGACCTTGGTGATTCGTTCTGCAATACTTCCACCGGTAAAACTCTCTGCCGTGGATAGGGTCATTCCCCTGTCTTTCAACAATGCGCCTATCTGTTTTTCCACACGGCCATCTTCCTCTTCCTCCCCGTAGATGATATCCCCAATCAGCGGATACATTTTCTTGACCTCCTCGTCGATTCCTGCCATCAGGGCTTCCTTGTTCTCTCCTTTTGCCGACAAGCGAAGCCGCACACTCCCTAGACTTGGCAAATAGGCAAACTTGATATAGGAGGGCAAGTTATTTTCCCAATCTTCCAGTTTTTCCGCGACGGCACTCTCGCCCAAACCATAGGTCAAAATGGTTCTATGAACAATATGCGGACGCTCGTAATCCTCCACGATTTTGGGCAACACCGATTTGAGCATCAGGTTTTTCATCTCGTAGGGAACGCCGGGAAGCGATACAAAGGCTGTTTCCCCTTTTTTCATCCACAATCCGGGTGCTGTTCCATAGGAATTGTGCAAAACCGTTGCTTTGGAGGGCACCATCGCCTGTTCACGGTTCAGATCGGAAATGGGGGTTGAAATATACTTTCGGAACAATTCTTCGATATGGTTCAGAACAGACTCGTCCCTGACCAATTTATCCTCAAAGAACTCACATAGTGTATGCTTGGTAACATCATCCTTAGTAGGACCCAAACCTCCTGTTATGATAACGACTGAGGACCGTTCACCAGCTTCTTGTAAGGATTTTAGGATATGCTCCCTATCATCTTGAATCGAAGTGATTTGATAGACAGAAACCCCTATTTTATTCAGTTCCTTGGCAATAAACGCCGAGTTGGAGTCCACAATCTGCCCGATGAGGATTTCATCCCCAATGGTGATGATCTCGGCTTGCATCTAAAGGTCAAAATCATTTTTAAGCTCGGCAACTACTTGCAGCACATCCCTTTTAAGAATCGGAAATTTTTCCTCGATTTCCGACATACTGCCCGCAGTTTTCCCCAAGGTTTCTATTTCAAGAGCCTTGGCACGTGTCTGCTCCATGCCCAAAATATCCACATTCGGCTTTATCTTATGGGCCAGTTTGTAAATATTTTCGTAGTCTTTATTGTTGATGGCTTTTTCCAAGCCTTCCAAATCCTCAGGGACTTCTTCCAAAAACACAGAAACAACGGAAACGATGAAATCTTCATCTCCTTCTGCCATTTCATTGATTTTATCGAGGTTGTATATCATTATCTTACATTAATGTCAAAAAGTTGTTCTCCTTCCAAAGCACCGACAAGGTAGTCATTTGGGCTTACTTTACCAACACCGGCAGGCGTTCCGGTAAAAATGATATCGCCCTTTTTCAACATAAAAAAAGTGGATACGTAGGCGATGATTTCGTCTATCTTCCACAACATCAAGGACGTATTTCCATTTTGGACCGTTTCTCCATTTTTCACCAATGAGAAACTGAGGTCATCCATACTTTGAAATTTCTTTTTGGGCAGCCAATTGCCCACTACGGCGGCTCCATCAAAACCTTTGGCCTTTTCCCAAGGCAGCCCTTTGGCCTTTAGTTTGGACTGAAGGTCGCGGGCGGTAAAATCGATACCCAAGCCCACCTCATCATAATACTTATGGGCAAATTCCTTGGCAATGTGTTTTCCCACTTTTTTGATTTTCACCAACACCTCCACTTCGTAATGGACATCATTGGAGAATTCAGGGATGTAAAAATCCTGCTCTTTGGGCAGTATTGCGGAGTCGGGCTTTATAAAAACCACAGGTTCATCCGGACGCTCATTTTTCAACTCTTTAATATGGTCTACATAATTACGTCCTATACAAATCAGCTTCATAGTGTGTACGGGGGTTAACGCTTGCTTCTTTTAAAACTTGTTGTTGAGCTTACTCAGCTTTATTTGGGTAAGTACTTTTTTGGTGTACAGTGGAAAGTCGGCATTCAAGATCCAACCAAAGTAGCCGGGTTCTTTTTCCATAACCTCATCCACCGTTTTGCCCTTATGTTTTCCAAAGGAAAATATGGGATTATTGTCCTCGTCCAATCCAATAAATCCGGCAAAGTCCAGATTTTGCCTTCTGGTAGTGAACTCGGAGAGTTTCTTGATGTCGTTTTCCAGTTCAGGATAGCGTTCCAACTGTGCCAAAAGCACTTCATAGGTTGCCAAGGTGTCCGCTTCGGCACTGTGGGCATCCTCCAAACTTTTCTTACAATAAAATTGATAGGCCGCCTCCAAGGTGCGTTTTTCCATTTTATGGAAAATGGTCTGCACATCTACGGATACCATGCTTTTCATATCAAAATCGATATCCGCACGCAGCATTTCTTCCGCCAACAGCGGAATATCGAACCGGTCGGAATTAAAGCCGGCGAGATCACTGTCCCTGATCATGGCGTAAATTTCCTTTGACAATTGTTTGAAGGTGGGCTCGTTGGCCACTTTTTCATTGGAAATACCATGTATGGCGGTAGATTCCTCCGGAATGGGCATTTCTGGGTTTACCAACCACGTTCTGCTTTCCTTGTTACCGTTCGGATATACCTTTAAAATGGAAATTTCGACTATCCGATCTTTGGCCACATTGGTTCCCGTGGTCTCTAGGTCAAAAAAGCAGATAGGTTTGGTCAATTGTAATTGCATGTTGGGACTTTTAAATGAACATCACTAGGCTTCTAAATTAAGCATAGTGAAAGGAATACGGGTGCTTTTTGGCTATATTTCCCTATTGATGTCCCAAGCTTCCAAATAATCGGCAACTGCTTTTACGAACATTCCGCCCAAAGCACCGTTCACAACCCTATGATCATAACTGTGCGAAAGGTACATTTTACTGCGGATGCCAATATACTCCCCTTGGTCGGTTTCGATGACCGATGGCATTTTTCTTATGGCACCCAAGGCCAAAATACCAACTTGTGGTTGATTGATGATGGGTGTTCCAAAAACACTGCCAAAAGACCCTACGTTCGTCACCGTGTAAGTACCATCCTTGATCTCATCGGGCTTTAACTGATTGTTTCTGGCCCTATCGGCAAGATCGTTTACCGTTTTGGCCATCCCCACCAAGTTCAATTGGTCGGCATTTTTGATGACGGGCACGATCAAGTTACCATCAGGCAGGGCGGCGGCCATTCCCAAATTGATGTTTTTCTTTTTGATGACCTTGTCCCCATCCAACGATATGTTCATCATCGGATATTTTTTTAGGGCCATGGCCACAGCTTCCATAAAAATCGGAGTAAAGGTCAATTTCTCGCCTTCACGTTGTTGGAACGCGTTTTTTACCTTATCACGCCATTTGACCACATTGGTCACATCCACTTCCACAAAGCTTTGTACGTGGGCCGAAGTGGATACGCTCTCGATCATATGATGGGCAATCAATTTGCCCATACGGCTCAACGGGATGACCTCATCCCCTGCGCCTACCGTTAGTTTGGATTCTTTTGGTTTTTCCGGCGCTGCTTTTGGCTGCTCCGTTGCCATAGGTGTTTCTTTCTTGGCTTCGGGTTGGGGAGCAGTCTGCGCTTTGGGCTGGTTTCCATTGGAACGGCTCTCCAAATAGGCCATAATATCGTTCTTCGTGACCCTTCCTTCCTTACCGGTGCCTGCAATGGCCTCCAACTCGTCCATGGACACGTTTTCTTCCTTAGCGATGTTTTTCACCAAAGGTGAATAAAAGCGCTCGGAGCTCGAATAATCCGGCGTTGCTGTGGAAACGGACTCCTTTACACTTGCCATTTGGGCTTCCAGTTCCTGTGCTGGAACGGCTGCTGGCTCCTCCTCGGTCATTTCCTCACCAGAGTCATCATCGGTTGTATCATCGACCTCTCCCTCAATCTGGATAACGGCTACAACTTCACCTACTTTTATTACGTCGTCTACATCGAACCGCTTTTCCAACAACACCCCATCCACCTCGCTGGGCACTTCGGAGTCGACCTTATCGGTGGCGATCTCAAAGACGGCCTCATCCATCTCAATGGTATCGCCCACTTCCTTCAACCAATTGGTCAAGGTGGCC
This sequence comes from Flagellimonas sp. MMG031, assembly GCF_040112705.1. Classification (NCBI taxonomy): domain Bacteria; kingdom Pseudomonadati; phylum Bacteroidota; class Flavobacteriia; order Flavobacteriales; family Flavobacteriaceae; genus Flagellimonas; species Flagellimonas sp. MMG031. The sequence continues at coordinate 1,652,382 of NZ_CP157804.1, read as the reverse complement.
TCGGCGACACTTTCTCCCATTTGCGGTAATTTCAATTCAAATTTTGACATATTCGTATTTATCAAAGTGGTTTTGATTTGTATTTTACAAAAATACTAAAGAAATCGACTTATTTTTGATTTATGTTCACTAATTCGCTTTTATCGAACTTTCAAAAGGCACCCTATTGATAATGCTCCTTCCCAAAGTCACTTCATCTGCATATTCCAACTCATCACCCACCGAGATTCCCCTGGCTATGGTGGAGGTGGTGACCTCCAATCCTTCCAATTGTTTATAAATATAAAAATTGGTAGTGTCGCCCTCCATGGTGGAGCTCAAGGCCAAAATTAGTTCTTTAACGGTTCCCTCCTTTACTTTTTTGACTAATTGGGCAATGGTAAGGTCTTGCGGACCGACGCCTTCCATTGGGGATATTTTGCCGCCCAGCACATGGTAAAGACCGTTATACTGTGAGGTATTCTCAATGGCCATCACGTCCCTAATGTCTTCCACCACACAGACCAAGGTCTCGTCACGCTTCGGGTTTGCGCAAATCTCGCAAACTTCGGTATCGGAAATGTTATGGCAGTTTTTGCAAAAATTGACCTCACCCTTCAATTTTACCAGCGCATGGGCCAGCAACTCCGTACGTTCCTCAGGCTGTTTGAGCAGGTGCAGCACCAATCGCAATGCCGTGCGTTTGCCTATTCCGGGCAATTGCGACATCTCGTACACTGCGTTTTCCAATAGCTTCGACGAAAATTCCATAGCATCAATTCTATCACAAAATTACGATTTTACCTTTACCAATTTACTTTCGTACTTTGCAATTCAAATTACATATATGACAGCTACCCAAATTCTGTTGCTCATCGGCGCCTATTTCTTGGTGCTTATCCTTATCTCTTATTTTACCGGAAAGAACGATTCCAATGCCGATTTTTTTAAGGCGGGCAAGCAATCGCCTTGGTATATCGTCGCTTTTGGCATGGTGGGTGCCTCATTATCGGGGGTGACCTTTATCTCTGTTCCGGGTTGGGTAGGCGATAGTCAATTGACTTACATGCAAGTGGTTCTTGGGTATCTATTTGGGTATTTTGTAGTGGCTTTTTTGTTGTTGCCCTTGTATTACAAATTGAATCTCACCTCGATATACGAGTATTTGTTGGACCGCTTTGGCAAGGTGAGTCATATGACCGGGGCCTTTTTCTTTTTTGTTTCGAGGGTATTGGGTGCTGCGTTTCGATTGTATTTGGTCGCCATTGTGCTTCAGCAGTTTGTGTTCGATGATCTAGGGGTCCGTTTTGAGTTTACCGTGGTCATTTCCATTTTGCTGATCTGGCTGTACACCAACAAAGGCGGTATCAAAACCATTGTTTGGACCGATACCTTGCAAACACTCTTTATGATTGTGGCCGTCATCCTTTCCATAGTGATGATCAACCAAGAATTAGGGTGGAGTTTTGGGGAGTTCCTAGCTTCGGATGCGCTAAAAAACTATGATGATTTTCTAGTTACCGATAGTTTTCTGGACAAAAGCTACTTTATCAAGTCCTTTTTGGGCGGGATGTTCGTTACGATTTGCATGACTGGTTTGGATCAAGATATGATGCAAAAGAACCTGACCTGTAAATCCTTGAAAGATGCACAGAAAAATATGGTTTCCTTCAGTTTTGTACTGGTCGGGGTCACCTTTTTGTTCATGCTCTTGGGCGCTTTACTCTACATTTATGCGAATAGGGATGGAATCGCGATTCCCTTGATGGATGGAACACCCAAAACGGACCTCCTTTTCCCCGAGATCGCCTTGAACGGGGATTTAGGGCTGGCCTTGTCCGTTACCTTCATGCTGGGCCTTATCGCCGCGGCATACAGCAGTGCGGATAGCGCACTGACGTCGCTCACCACTTCCTTTTGTGTCGATTTATTGAATGTTCAGGAAAAAGAGGAAAAGGAGCAGAAACGAATTAGGAAGCGTACCCATGTGCTCATGAGCGTTGCCTTGGTGATTGTTATCATCGCTTTCAAGTACATTCTTAGCAGCAATGTCATCGACAGTTTGCTTACCGTTGCCGGATACACCTACGGCCCCTTATTGGGACTCTTTGCCTTTGGTATTTTTACCAAGCACCAAATCAAGGACAGTTATGTTTGGATTGTAGCACTTGCATCCGTGTTGACCATTATTTTGATCGCCAATTTGCCCGTAGCATATTTGGGCGGTTATCAAGTTGGCTATGAATTGTTACCGCTCAACGGATTGTTGACATTCATCGGGCTTTGGCTGATACGAACCAAAAAATCGGTCCCTACCACTAGTACTGTCCGGTAGCCAATAACACCAAGGTACAGGCCACCTCCACCTCTACTCCCTCTGCTTCAAGGAGTTTGTAGAATTCCGGATTCTCGGTACCGGGGTTAAAAATGACCCGTCGTGGTTTTAAATCCAATATTTGCTGATAGTAGGGTTCTTGATTTTTTGGATTTAAATATAAAGTTACCGTATCAATATTTTGAAATTCATCCAAGTTGTGTTTAATTTGCACTTCTGATACAGTTCCCCCACGTATCCCAAATGCGGTCGTCTCAATATTGTGTTCGACCAGCCTACGTATCGCTATGTTACTGTATCTTCCCGGGTTTGTAGAAGCCCCTACAACAAGTGTTTTTGACATTTGTTAATTTTAGTGTTAAACTTAGAATTGACTGTAACTTTTGCATGCAAAAGTCGTCTTTTATTCATAACTTATTGTCATTGGTAAGACTGTATTTTTATAGTTAATGGTTAGTGTTTAGTATAGCTTATCAATGTTTAACCCCGGCTTTTGGCCGGGGTTTCTTCTTTTATGACCTGTTTTATTGGTCATCTGAATACATCACTCCTTACAAGCTTGTCTTGACCTCATCGGTGTCTTTAAAGAATGTTAAAATGGCCCGAAGCTGTAACATTCCATCCTAAAGTGCGTCTATATAGTGTCATCAATCATCGATCAAAAAACGAACGGCTCATGCAAAGTTTCTTTCTCCTAAGCATCTTCCAGATGTTTATTTTCCAAAAAACATACAACCTATTCACCAAGATGATGGATTGGCGAGCATAATATCAGTTAAACATTGATGCCTCATATTCGAGTGTTGGTTGGTTATCTTGTGGGGGCATTAATCAAAAACCCCGATCTTTTCAGATCGGGGTTTTACTTTTATAAATGGTTTGGCGAACCTACCAGCGAATAATCACACTGCCCCAGGTAAAGCCACTGCCAAAGGCGGCAAGCACCACCAAATCTCCCTCTTTTATTTTACCGGCCTCCCAAGCCTCGGTTAAGGCGATAGGTATAGAGGCAGCAGTCGTATTTCCATATTTCATGATATTGTTGAAGACTTGATCGTCCTTCAAACGAAACTTATTCTGAATAAATTGGGAAATCCGCAGGTTGGCTTGGTGGGGTATCAGCATATCGATGTCTGCCGGGGTCAAATTATTCTTGGTAAGCCCTTCCATAATGACCTCGCTAAAACGCACAACTGCATTTTTAAACACGAACTGCCCATTCATGTGTGGATAATAAGAAGTATCGTCAGGGTCATTGTCCTCAATGATATCCAGTACCCAACGTTTGCCCATTCCAGGGGCTATCAACGAAAGTTCTTCGGCATGTTGCCCTTCGGAATGCAAATGGGTACTCAAAATTCCTTTGGAGGTATCCTCTTCACGGGTCAGCACCGCAGCTCCGGCGCCATCTCCGAAAATTACGGAAACACCCCTACCCCGTGTGGTCATGTCCAATCCTCGAGAGTGCAGTTCAGAACCGATTACCAAAACGTTCTTGTACATCCCACTTTTAATATACTGGTCGGCCACGGAAATTCCGTACACAAAGCCGGAACATTGGTTTCGGACATCCAGCGCACCTACAGTACGCTTCAATTGGAGGTCCCGTTGCACCAACACGCCTGGACCGGGAAAATAATAATCGGGACTCAAGGTGGCAAAAACGATAAAATCGATTTCATCCTTATCGATGCCCGCCCGTTCAATGGCCTTTTTAGCGGCCTCTACCCCCATGGAGGTCGTGGTTTCGGTATCTTTTATCACATGGCGCCGCTCTTTGATTCCCGTCCGCTCTTGAATCCACTCATCATTCGTGTCCATCACTTTCGATAAATCATCGTTAGTGACCACATTTTCAGGGACGTAAAACCCTAATCCAGCAATCTTGGAATTGTACATTTATTATAATTTTTAAAGAAAAATGATAGTTACAATTTGAAAATTAATAAATATTCCCTCTAAATATTCATTATTCCGCCAAAATAATACTTTTTAAAAGTTGTATTTTTAAAAACTTGAAAATCTTAACGCAATTAATTACTAAATCAGAATTATGAAAAATTATCTCTGGGTATTTTGGGCACTGCTCTCCATTGGCTTTGTCCATGCACAGGAAAAACTAACGTATCAAAAGCCTTCCGAAGAAATACTGGAACTGGTGAACGCACCTCTGGCCCCTAGTGTTCTTATTAACGATGAGGGCAACTACATGGTATTGCTCTACAGGGACTACTATAAAACCATTGCCGAATTATCGGAAACCGAGCTGCGTTTGGCCGGTCTTCGCATCAACCCAAAGACCAACATTGGGAGCCGAACCAACTATTATAATAATGTCATCATCAAAAAGATTGGTGACAACGAAGGTACTCAGGTAAAGGGACTACCTGAAAATCCAAGGCTGGCCAACTTCAATTGGTCGCCCGACCAATCCAAAATAGCATTCACCAATACCACTATCGAAGGTGTGGAGGTGATGGTTCTCGATTTGAAATCGGCAACGGTAACGGCCATTACCAAAACCAATGTGAATGCGAACATGAGGGACATTATCAATTGGTTCAAGGATGGAGAATCCGTTTTGGTAAAAATGCTGCCCGAGGATAGAAAACCGCTGATCAATACCGATGAAGCCGTTCCAGATGGACCTACCATCTCCACCAACGATGGTAAAAAGGCACAGAACAGGACCTATCAGGATCTTTTGAAAAACCCAAATGATGAGTTCAACTTTGAGCAATTGGCCCGATCAGAACTCTACAAAGTTCAAATGGACGGTACCAAGACGAAGTGGAAAGATGCCGACCTGTATACCAGCATCAGTTTTTCACCGGATGGTGAATATGTAATGACCGTAACCTTGGACAAACCTTTCTCGTACTTGGTTCCTTACTACAGATTCCCCAATACCACAACCGTTTACAAAAAAGACGGCACCAAGGTGAAAACGCTTCTGCAGGTGCCGCTTATCGAAGATTTGCCCCAAGGGTTTATGGCCACACGAACAGGCATGCGGGACATTAGCTGGAGAAACGACAAACCGGCAACCTTGACCTATGTTGAAGCCTTGGATGGGGGCGACCCAGAAAATGAAGTCCCGTATCGCGACGAAGTTTTTGAAATTGAGGCACCTTTTGATGGTGAAGGAAAATCCATCCTTAAAACCAAAAACCGATTTAGCTACATCCAATGGGGCAATGATAATGTTGCTATTGCCCACGACCGCTGGTGGAACAACAGAAATACAAAAACGTATCTGTTCAACCCCTCAAATCCTGATGCGGAAGCAAAAATCATTGAGGACAGAAACTACCAAGATGTGTACAGTAACCCGGGAAGCTTCGTCACCAAAAGAAATGAGAACGGCGCTTGGGTGTTGTCCTTGGACAAAAACAACAACGCCTATCTTATAGGTGATGGATATACCGAGGAAGGACAGTTTCCGTTCGTTGAAAAAATGGATTTGAACAGCTTGAAGAAAACAAGGCTGTACACCTCAAAACTAGAGGGGAAATTGGAAAATTTGATCGAGTACGACCCCGAAAAAGACCAATTATTGGTGCGTATCGAATCGGCCAATGAATATCCCAATTACTATTATAAAAGTTTGATCAAGAGACGTGGACCTATACAGTTGACCGATTTTGATAATCCATACAAGAGTATCCAAAACGTACACAAGGAGGTGATTACCTATAAAAGAGACGATGGATTGGAACTTTCCGGAACCCTTTATCTTCCCGTAGGCTACGATATGGAGAAAAAAGAAAAGATGCCCATGATTCTATGGGCCTATCCAAGGGAGTACAAGGACAAGAACAGTGCTTCGCAGAATACTTCAAACCCCAACGAGTTCACCTATCCCTATTGGGGTTCGCCCATCTATTGGGTCACCAAAGGATACGTGGTGCTCGATGGAGCGGCTTTCCCGATCATTGGGGAGGGAGATGAACAACCCAACGATACCTTTAGGAGCCAGTTGGTGGCCAATGCCAAAGCGGCCATTGATGCGGTTGACGAGCTCGGTTATATTGACAGGGACCGCATTGCCGTGGGAGGTCACAGTTATGGCGCCTTTATGGTGGCCAACCTACTTTCGCATTCCGATCTATTTGCCGCAGGAATCGCCCGTAGCGGTGCCTACAACCGGACATTGACGCCCTTCGGTTTCCAAAGTGAAGAAAGAAACTATTGGGAAGCACCAGAGGTGTACTACACCATGTCGCCCTTTATGCATGCCGATAAGATGAAAACTCCGCTGTTGTTGATCCATGGGCAAGCGGACAACAACTCGGGAACCTATCCCATGCAAAGTGAACGTTATTTTAATGCGCTCAAAGGATTGGGGGCTACCGTTCGTTTGGTGATGCTGCCAAAAGAAAGCCACGGATACCGAGGCAAGGAAAGTATACTCCACATGCTTTGGGAACAAGACCAATGGCTGGAAAAATATGTGAAGCAAAAAAAATAATTGAGTTACAGCCGTAAAAACAAAAAACCTGTTGGAATTTCCAACAGGTTTTTTTTATAAACCACAATAATCATCAATCCATATACTTTTCAAAGGAATTCACCTCCACATGGGCCTTTAGGTCATGCAATAGGTTATAGAGTCCGAAAAAGGTACGGTTGATGTACAAAAAGTGTTTGGAACCGCGGTTCCCATTCATCTTGCGTATTTGTTCATCCTTGGAATACCGTTCGCTTAGATTGGCAATCTGGGACCAGAATCCCTCATCACCGAAATCGAAGGTTTCCTTATGGAAGGGAGAAGTAAAAATGGTCAACATTTCTTTAAAAAGAGCCTTGAAAAATTGTAGCTCCTTCTCCGAATCGGTCGGTGTTAAAATTTCCAGTTCATACAGCTTCTCCATGAACACCTCATCATTGTTGATGTTTTCTGGCTTGGCCAGCTCAAAATAAGGTACGTAAAATTCTTCTGGGATTGCTTTGATACAGCCAAAATCGATGGCGATCAACTCCCCTGCCTCACTGACCAAAAAGTTACCTGGGTGTGGGTCGGCGTGCACCCTTCTCAACGCATGGATTTGGAACATATAAAAGTCCCAAAGGGCCTGACCGAGCTTGTTCCCCAATTCGGAATCAAAATCGGTTTTGGTAAATTCGCCCAAATGCTTGCCTTCCATCCAATCCATCGTCAAAATCCGTTCGCTGGAAAGGTCACGGTAGTATTTGGGAAATCTCATGTTGGGAATTACAGAACAAGCGTTGGTAATCTCATCGCTCTGTTCCAGCTCCAAAATGTAATTGGTCTCCTCTACCAATTTATGTTCTACTTCCTTAAAGTATTTTTCGGAATCCTTTCCTTTTAGGTTGAACATTTTGATGGCCACAGGCTTGACCAAGGCCAAATCGCTGCTAATGCTTTCCGCCACACCGGGATATTGGATTTTTACGGCCAACTTTCTTCCGTCCTTTTCGGCACGGTGCACTTGGCCTATGCTTGCTGCATTAACGGAATCCTTTTCGAACTGATCAAAGACATCCTCGGGATATTTGCCCAAGTACTTCTTAAAGGTTTTGCGCACAAGCGGTGCCGACAAGGGAGGACCGAAAACTGGGAGAGAGAAAACTTTTCCACGTAGGCCCGTGGTAAAAGGTTTTTCTCCATGCTGAGCATTTGCGCAACCTTTAGGGCGCTTCCTTTTAAGCTTTTTAGCCCATCGTAAATATCTTCGGCATTGTCTTGGTCCAAAGTATCCTTCGAGGTCTTTGGGTCCACCAATTTTTTGCCGTAGTATTTTACGTAGTTGCCGCCGATTTTAACACCTGTTTTCACAAGCTTACCGGCCCGCTCAATCTTGCCGGTGGGAATGGTATCCAGACTTTTCATGGGCCTTATGCGAATTTCTCCTTATACAGGAATTTTCCAAAGTCCACGATTTTTTCCAAAGGTGTACTTTCAAATATTTGAAATATGGTAGTTACCGATTTCTCAATGGCAATATCCGTTTTTTCCAGTCCGGGCGAGCCATCCTCCATCCAAAACTTTAAGATGAACAAAAATTGCAACCAAGCGCCTTCCGAGAAAAGTGGTGCATTATATCTAAAGATTTTCAGGTTCTTTTCCTCATTGCGTTCCTCGATCAGGGTAGATGCGAAATCCTTGAACTTTTTGCGAAGCCCTTTCAATTGCACCAAGCCTTCCATGGAATGCTTGTGCTCGTTCATAATAAACAATACATAACTTCTGTTAAGCGTCAAATTTTCGAAGAAGGTAAAGAAAAAGGTAAGCATCTTTTCCTCATTGGTCATCGACTCGTAATCCTTGTTCTTTTGCATCACGCCATAACTATTATCGAAGAATTTGGTCCAGATGGACTTCTGAAGCGTGTCAAACGAACCAAAAAAGCCGTAGAACTCCTCTTCGGTTATTTTGTTTTCCTTGCAAAATTTGAATACCGAGCTTGGCACCTTTTCATGCTCCAATACGGACTCCATGAACAGGCTTATAATTTTATCCTCGGTGATTTTGGATTTTGATGTATTTGCCATTGTGGTATTTTTTATGGATTACTAATGTCGTGGTGTAGTCTTGCTTACAAAATTAAGCTTTTAAAGAAAATGCACTTCCGAGCGAAAGTGCATTTTCACAACCTAACCAATAAATAAACAAACTTGTTATAGTATTACTGTTTCATAGCAATTTTCCCATAACGATGTAAAGATACTCATTATGTTTAATCTTTTTGAAAAAAAAATAAACAAAATTTTGTTAAAACTGTCCATTGGGCTGTCAGCCCCTGTAAAATGCCAGTTTGTCAGATTTTGAGATCTGGTATTTTTTTTGACCAAAGAGGATTAAAGATTTAAAACGATAAGAAAAATGGCTACAGGTAAAATCAATGTTTCAGTTGAGAACATTTTTCCCTTGATCAAAAAATTTCTGTACAGTGACCACGAAATTTTCTTGAGGGAGCTTATTTCCAATGCTACTGATGCGACCTTAAAACTAAAGCACCTTACCTCCATTGGGGAGGCGAAGGTAGATTATGGAAACCCGATCATAGAAGTGAAGGTGGACAAAGACAATAAGCGCATCCATATCTTGGACCAAGGTATTGGTATGACCGAGGAAGAGGTAAAAAAATACATTAACGAAGTGGCCTTTTCCGGTGCCGAGGAATTTTTGGACAAATACAAGGATGCTGGAAAGGATGCGGGCATTATCGGACATTTTGGCCTTGGTTTCTACTCGGCATTTATGGTCGCCGAAAAAGTGGAGATCATTACAAAAAGTCATAAGGATGAGCCAGCTGTGCACTGGATTTGCGATGGTTCGCCCGAATTCACCATTGAGCCCAGCGACAAAACAGAGCGAGGTACCGAAATCATCCTTCACGTTGCAGAGGACTCTACCGAGTTTTTGGAAAATTCCAGAATTCGCCAACTGTTGGTCAAGTACAACAAGTTTATGCCCATACCGATTAAGTTTGGGACCAGAAAGGAAACCCTTCCCAAACCAGAGGGCGCCAAAGAGGACGAACCGGCCCCGACCAAGGAAGTGGATGACATCATCAACAACCCCGAACCAGCTTGGACCAAGCAACCCACGGATTTAGAAGAGGAGGACTACAAGAATTTCTACCGTGAGCTCTACCCCATGCAGTTCGAAGAGCCGTTGTTCCATATTCACTTGAACGTGGATTATCCGTTCAACCTGACAGGAATTTTGTACTTCCCTAAACTCACCAATGACCTCAACATTCAAAAGGATAGGATACAACTCTACCAGAACCAAGTATTCGTTACCGACAATGTGGAAGGGATTGTTCCAGAGTTCTTGACCATGTTGAAAGGGGTCATTGACTCTCCTGATATTCCATTGAACGTTTCAAGGTCGTATTTGCAGGCAGATGGTGCCGTTAAGAAGATTTCTTCCTACATCACCCGAAAGGTGGCGGATAAATTGACATCCCTTTTCAAAAACAACCGAGAGGACTTTGAAAAGAAATGGAACGACATTAAGGTGGTCATTGAATACGGTATGCTTTCTGAGGACAAATTCTTTGAAAAGGCTGACAAGTTCGCCCTTTACCCAACCATCGATGGTGATTTCTACACCTTCGAAGAGCTAGAGAACAAGATAAAGGATAATCAAACCGATAAGGATGATAAGCTGGTGATTTTATATGCTTCTGACAAAGAGGCACAGCACAGTTATATCGAAGCGGCCAAAAAGAAAGAGTACGAGGTCCTTTTGTTAGATTCGCCCATTGTTCCGCACCTGATGCAGAAATTGGAGACCAGCAAGGAGAACCTATCCTTTGTGCGCGTAGATGCCGACCATGTGGATAACCTCATCAAAAAAGAGGACACGGCCATTTCCAAGCTGTCCGATGAAGAAAAAGAGAAACTAAAAAAGGAAATCGAAGAAGTGACCAAGGAGAAAGGGTATACCATTCAAATGGAGGCCATGGAAAGTAGCGCCTCTCCCTTTATCATCACCGAGCCTGAGTTTATGCGCCGGATGAAAGAGATGCAGCGCACTGGAGGCGGCGGCATGTTCGGCATGGGCAATATGCCCGATATGTACAACCTGATCGTGAACACCAATCACGAACTGGTGAGCGAAATATTGAACACCAAAACAGCCAAAAAGCGGGAAAGATTGATCAACCAATCCTTGGATCTGGCACGACTATCCAAAGGATTATTGAAAGGTGAGGAACTCACCAACTTTATCTCCCGCAGCTATGAAATGATCAAATAATTTGGATTTGCACTATAATCAACAACGCAAAGCCGCTCTTTTGGAGCGGCTTTTGCATTTTATGCCTATCTTGGTGTAGCAAACCAATCAAACCGTGGGCAATAACGATTACAATAGTCCGGCCTTTAAAAAACTATTGGATTCCCTTCAGCAGCAAAGCTGGGAACTGGAACTCATTATTTCGGGTTTTGCCATTTTTGGACTTTTCACGGCTTATGAACCCCTTCGTTTGGAAATGCTGCATGCCGAAAACGAGGATTCTGTCTACAGTTTTCTGGTATACCTTATTTTGCACATCGCATCTTCCATTTTGCTTTTCAACCTACTGCTGCATGTCATCCTTAGAGGGCTTTGGATAGGCGCATTGGGCCTACGATATGTTTCTGGCGATATCGAATTTGAGAAGCTGCGCTATTCCGAAAAGTTCACCAACTATCTAAAAAAGCGTATCGTATCCTTTGATCGCTACATCGCCAACTTGGAAAATTATTGTAGTGTTCTCTTTGCCATTTCGTTTCTGTTGATCTTCTACGTGTTGGCACTCACCATGATCATTTTATCCATAGTACTGGTAGCCAACTTTATTTTTGATAACGACCAATTGCCGGACGCACTATCCGCGACTTTGGGCACCATCCTGATTATTCTAATCATCCTAGGAATGCTCCTTACTTTTATCGATTTTGTGACCCAAGGGTGGTTAAAGCGGAAAAAGTGGATATCCCGTGTATACTTCCCCGTGTATTGGATATTCAGTTTTATCACCCTTTCCTTTTTATATCGACCCTTGGTCTACAATTTTTTGGACAACCGTTTCGGTAAACGATTGATTTTGCTATTGGTTCCCATTTATATTGCCATTTTGATGATCACCACTTTGGAATACCGACATTCCAATTACCTGGAAAAAGACCTTGAATCGTCCAGTTTTTTTGCCAACAAGGAGAATTATTTGGATATGCTAACGGACAAAGAGGACTTCCCGGGAAGGATGGTGATACCCTCCAAAGTAATCACCGAACCGTATTTGAACGTTTTTGTGCCTTTTTCCGAAAGCTTGGAAAACCGGATTTTTGCCTACAACGATTCGCTTTCCCCGAAAATAGACCGTCGCGGACTTACCTCCAATATGCAGGTGACCACCAGTTGGGATGATGAGATTACCAGCCGAAGCCAAAAGGATAGTATTCGAAGGAAGTACCTCAGCACCTTTAATGAAATCCACTCTTTTCGTATTGACAGTCTGGAACTGGACGAGGATTTTATCCTGACCACGGGAATCAACAATACGCTTGGTTTTGAAACCTATCTCAACATATCGGACCTGGAACAGGGCAAACATATTTTACGGCTTCGAAGAAAAAGAAAGGTCAAGGATAGTGTGGTCAGTCAAACAGATGTTATCTTGCCGTTCTGGTATTATAAAAAATAGGTTGTATGGCACCGTGGGATTTATATGTTATGGCAGGAATGTATGTGCTGGCTGGAGCTATGCATTTCATCAAACCAAAAATGTACATGCGGATTATGCCCATGTATTTACCAAACCATAGACTTTTGGTCTATTTAAGCGGTGTTGCAGAAATTTTACTGGGAATTGGCGTTTGTTTTGATGCTACCCGTACATTGAGCACTTTCGGTATTATTTTGATGCTAGCGGCCTTTCTCCCCGTACATTTTTACATGCTTTCCAGTGAAAAAGCCGCCGCTGGGATTCCCAAATGGATTTTAATCCTCCGAATCCCCCTTCAATTTTTCTTGATGTATTGGGCATACTATTATGCCTATGTTTAACCCAAGGTTTGATCCATTTGCTTTTTTAACCAGCCCACCTGTACAAAAAACATAAAACCGAAAAGCAAAAACGCGTACACCATGATCTTGGAGGAGGTATACTGATCCACCCATTGCCAATCCGTTTGGAACCACGCATCCATATGTATGCTGGCGAACCAACCTTGTCCGCTATCCATTCCCAGCTGTGCCCCAATAAAAACCAACAAAGCAACAAAGGCTATAGATACACCGGACAACATCTTTCCGGATACCAACGGCTTATATTGAAACACCTCTTGTTGCGCATCGGCTTCCAATTTGTGCAGGACTTTTTGGGTAAAGTCTACAGAAGGTGATTCCAATGGGGCATCTTCCATGAACTTATCGATAAATGCTTCCAGTTTTTTATCCTCTCGTTTATCCATTGCTTTGCAAAATTTCTTTGTTCACACTGTTTTCCATAATACCGGCCAATCGCTTCCTGGCCCTGAACAACCGCACCTTTAAGGTATTTACGGGCAGGCCGGTCGCTTTCTCCATCTCCTGCAGGCTACTTTCCTCGAGATAAAACAAGGTGAGAATTCCCGCATCTTCCGACGACAATTGCGCCAAGCATTGCCTTATGATTTCGCTCCTTTCTTCGTCGGCCATTCTTTGAAAGGCATTGTCCAAATCCGCGTAGGCAATTTTATTGATATGTTCCAAGTCGGTAAGGACCCGTTCCTTTTTTATTTTCTTGATCTGGTCCAAACAACTGTTGTAGGCAATCCGATATACCCAAGTCGACAGTTTGCTGTCACCTTTAAATTTAGACAAGGATTTGTACACCTTAATAAAAACATCTTGCGACACTTCTTCGGCCTCTTCCCGCTTGCCCAACATCCGAACGGCCAGCGTAAAGACCAAATCCTTATAGCTATCCACCAAATCGGAGAATGCGCGGGTATTTCCCCTGCGTATTTCCGAAATCAGTTCTTGTTCTGTATTGGTCAGCATTGTTCATAGGACGCCAAATGCTCCATTTAGGTTACACCGAAAATAAAATTTTTGATTTGATGTAACCTGATTTGAAAAACTGTCGTCATAGCTTATGAACAAATAAATTATCAAATAATCAGTAAAACGAACAGTTATGGGATCAGAAGTAATTATCATACCTATTATTTTCGGAGTCATTTTTGCGATTGCCTATCTTTATTTTTCAACGAGGAACAAGGAACGATTGGCCTTGATCGAAAAAGGAGCTGACGCCAGCATCTTTGTTAGAGGTAAAAGAGATGAAGCCGCTCCGGTATGGAAAGTCCTCCTCCTTAACCTAGCCCTATTGCTAATGGGTATTGGAGCCGCAATTTTTGTTGCCTCCATCTTGCACTATAGCTTAGGGGTGGATGAAGAGGTAGCCTATCCGGGCACTATTTTCCTCATGGCAGGTATTGGGCTTTTTGTAGGTTTCAATATGACAAAGAAATTGTATCGGGAGGATTAATTTTTCACGACAACAATTAAACTGAAGGACCACCGCCACCAGCGGTGGTTTTTTTATACCTTGCCATTATGAAAGTAATCTCAACAAATCTAGGGGAGCCGACCAAAATCAATTGGAACGGCAAACAAACCTTGACGGGTATTTACAAATATCCTGTGGACCAACCGATTTATATGGATACCGAAGATGTGCAGGGCGATACCGTAGTGGACAGAAAATACCATGGCGGTATATACAAAGCCTGTTATTTGTTCTCGGCGGACCATTACGATTATTGGAAGGCAAAGTACCCTCAATTGGAATGGGACTGGGGCATGTTCGGGGAAAACCTCACCATACAGGGCTTGGACGAAACGCAATTAAAGATCGGAAGCACCTACCGATTGGGCACGGCCTTGGTACAAATTTCGCAACCAAGGGAACCCTGCTATAAATTGGGCATCCGTTTTGGCAATCAAGGGATACTGAAACAATTCATCGACCATGGTCGTCCCGGGACCTATATTAGGGTTATGGAGCCCGGTACCGTATCAAAAGGAGATTCCATGGAACTGGTGACGGCATCGGAGAGCCCTTTGACCATAGCACAGTTCTATGAGCTGCTTTTTGCCAAGGAAAAGGACCAGCATGTATTGCAACAGGCGCTCCATAATGAGGCCCTACCGTTGGGAAAAAGGGAGAAACTTCAGAAATGGGCATAAAAAAGGGGAGCCTCCCAGCTCCCCAATGCACATAAAAATTAACTAAACAAACTATCTTACAACCATTTTCTGCTTGTAGGTACCGAATTTGTCCACTACAACAATGGTATATTCTCCTCTAAAGGCTTTTTCGAAGTTGAATGCTTTCTCAACAACGATGTCACCGTCGATAGCCTCGTCAAAGACAAGTCTTTCTTCGCTATCGTAAACTTTCAATAGTACCTTTCCCTTGGATACGTTCAAAAGGTTCATCATAACTTTTTGACCTTTCCTTACAAATACGGGGTCAAGGTTTACCTTTACCAAGTTCTTTTCAACTTCATATTTGGCAACTGTCTTTTTACCAAATTCTGTTGCTGTCGTGTTGGCAACCGCAATTGCACTGATCAAAAGGGCTGCTGCTACTGTTAGGTTCTTAACTACTTTCATAACATTTCGTTTTTTTAAGATTACAGTACAAATGTAGGACACAATAGCGCATAGAAATACCACTCCTTTTTCCAGTTTATGTGCTATATTAACATGGTATATCATTTAACATAGTATTAATGATAAAATAGCATAACTTTGCGGTAATTTTGTTGACATTCGTACGACAATGGTAGTTGTAACTTTATCATTGCGAACAAAAATTGTAGTACATGATTCAAAAACCGGCATTTGAAGCGATCGCTCCCAGTTTTGGGCACTCATTTACCTTTCAAAAGTTTAATGAAAGCAATGAGAACAAAAACAATGGTTGGCATTACCATCCAGAGCTGGAATTGGTTTATGTGAACGGGGGTTCTGGAAAAAGACAGATCGGGAGCCATGTTTCCTATTACAGGAACGGTGACCTTATATTAATAGGGTCCAATTTGCCCCACTGTGGATTTACGGACAAGCTAACCGGTAATAAAAGTGAGACGCTTGTACAAATGAAGGCCGACTTTTTGGGAAGTGATTTCTTCAATATTCCCGAAATGAAAAATATCCAAAAGCTGTTCGAAGTTGCCAAAGGAGGTATCGCCTTTAGCGGAAAGACCAAAATGAAGGTGGGTGAAAAAATGGAAATCCTGGAATACCAGACCGATTTTCAGCGCTTGCTTTCCATACTCAACATTTTGAATATTTTGGCCACCTCCAAAGAAATGCACGTTTTGAACGCGGAAGGCTTTTCAATTGAAACTGAATTAAAGGACAACGACCGCATCAATGTCGTCTTTAATCATGTAAAAACACACTTTAAGGAAGATATCAGTTTGGAACAGATTGCCGATATGGTGAGCATGACGGTACCCTCCTTCTGTAGATACTTCAAAAAAATCACGAAAAAGACCTTTACGCAGTTCGTAAATGAGTATAGACTGGTGCATGCTTCAAAACTTTTGGCGGAACAGCCCATAAGCATCACGCAGGTGTGCTACGATAGCGGCTTCAACAACTTTTCCCATTTCAATAAGTCCTTCAAGGCCTTTACGGGGCAAAATCCTTCGGAATACAGAAACCAGTTGAAAACCGTATTGCAATCCTGATCGCTTAGGCAAATAGGTCGTTCAACACCTTTGCCAAGCGAAGTCCTCCTTTTTGGAGCTGCTCGAACAAAAGGTCATTGTAGTCGTAGGAATAGCGATAGCCCAACTTTTCCCCTATTTCCACGGAATCGTAGAGCTTTGCACAAATCTCATGGGATTCGTCCACCCAATCGAAGATGGTTCCCGCCTGAATTTCCTTTCTTTCGGCACGACTAACTTCTACCAGTTCACCGGCCAGTTCGGTATAAGTCATACCATAAGATTCGATCATATTCTTGTCCCAGACCCGGTGCAGGTTGCTTCCCTCTCCAAACCATTGCACTTGAATATCGTTGCCACCCTTATCCTCTGCCCTACTCGCATGCATCGGTTGGTGCAGGTCTCCTATCAAATGAATCAGCATCTTTAAATAAAAGACCCGGTCCTCACGGCTATTGTTTTTATCCTTCACCTTGGACGTACATTCCTCAATGGCCATTACAATATCCCCATATTCACTTTTCTCCGAATCCCGATAACTGGTACCCAAGGGATAATTCACATAATGCCAAGCGGAATATTTGGAAAACGCACGGTCTGCTTTAATATCATCGGCAAAGGTGGAAACGAAAGCCAAACTGTGCCCATCCAACAAATCGTTCAAAGCCCGTTTGGCCTTTCCCGTCAAATAGGCCTCAGCAATTTCACCTGTAACGCGGTGACCCGTTTTTCCCCAAGTGGTATTTGCCAAAACAATAACAGGGAGCAATAACAACAATAATGTGATTTTTTTCATTTGAACTGACGCTTAGGTTGACAAAAAATACGGCGATTTTTATTTCTGGAAATTTCTGAATGTTTTGGCAAAGAACAACCGATTTTAAAATTTTGGGATTTTTTTAACTATGTAAACTTTACATTTGTTAAACCAACTAAACTGAATCAATGTTCAAAAAAAGTTTTGTACTCGTTACAATCCTCTGTTCCTACGTTCTATTTTCCCAATCCGACCCGAAAAGTTTTACGGTAAAATATATCGATGACATTATCAAAGTTGATGGTATTATGGACGAAAGTGTTTGGGAAATTGCAGAAAGCGCCTCCGATTTCCATCAATACTTTCCAAGCGACACCACTCTTGCCTTCCAGCAAACGGACATTAAGATGCTGTACAACAATACCACCCTATATGTTGGCATCAAACTGAATACCGAAGGGGACAACTACGTGATTCCCTCCTTACAACGGGATTACCGCGCTGGGGGCAATGACAACATCAGTTTAATGTTCGACACCTTTAACGACGGCACCAACGCTTTCCTATTCGGGATGAACCCCTACGGCGTACGTCGTGAGGCACTCATTTCCAATGGTGGTTCCGGGCCCAGTGGTTTTACCACTTCGTGGGATGTAAAGTGGAAAGGTGAGACCAAAATCTACGAGGGCTACTACATTTGCGAGCTGGCCATACCCCTCACCTCTTTTAAATTTAGGCAAGGTGAGACCAAATGGCGGTTCAATAGTTATCGCTTTGATATGCAGTCGAATGAAACCAGTAGTTGGATGAAAATTCCGCAAAACCAACTGGTGTACAGTTTGGCCTTTATGGGCGATATGATTTTTGAAAAGCCCCTTGGAAAATCGAGAACCCCCATGGCCCTCATTCCATACATCAATGGTATTTTGGCGAAGGATTATGAAAACAATGAGGAGTTTAACAATTTCAATGTTGGGGGCGATGCCAAAATCTCCATTGGCAACGGAATGAATTTGGACGTAACCCTTAACCCCGATTTTTCCAACGTACAAGTGGACAATGTCATCGTCAACCTTTCCCGTTTTCAAGTGGCCTTGCCCGAAAGACGACAGTTTTTTATCGACAACAATGACCTTTTTGGCTCCTTTGGAAACGAAAGGGATGCCAACCCCTTTTTCTCAAGAAGAATTGGTATTGCCAAAAACAAGGATGATGAAACCATAGAAAATGGAATTGTGGGCGGTGTTAGGCTCAGTGGCAAATTAAATGAAAATTGGCGGCTCGGTCTTTTGAACATACAAACGGAAGAGGACGAAGAAAACGAGATTGCCAGTAACAATAATACCGTGTTGGCACTCCAAAAAAAGATGTTCTCGCGTTCCAACCTCAGCTTCATTTTTGTGAACCGACAAAGTTTTGGGGAATACGATTTTCTGGAAGAAACGGACAGATACAACCGTGTGGTTGGCTTGGATTACAATCTTGCCTCCGCAGACAACACCTGGACGGGTAAATTCTTCTATCACAAATCCTTCGCAAGGGATATTGGGAATCGTGATGCCTCGGGAGGTATGGACCTCCGATATAACTCAAGATTCTTCAATTTTGGGCTTCGTGGAAATTTCGTGGGCAACGACTTCCGATCAGATCTCGGGTTTGTGCGCCGACAGGATATTGTGGCCGCAAGGCCTTTTGTCGAATTCAATTTTTGGCCCCAAAAAGGAAAACTGAATTCACATGGATTCCGCATTAGCCCAAACGCTATTTGGCGACCCACATTAGATTATAAGAATACGGATTACAACATCTTTTTGAGCTGGCAGGCCAGATTTAAGTCCCAAGAAGAGTTTTCGGTACGGATGTTTAACCGCTACACTTTCTTAACGGAAGAATTTGACCCCACAGGAACAGATGGTGCGGTGGGACTGCCAGGAGATATAGGCTATTATTACACCAGCTACGAGATGCAGTTCCAAAGCGACAGAAGAAGAGTGTTTTCCTACTCGGTGCAACCTGGTTATGGTGACTTTTACAATGGCAATCGATTTGTTATGGAAGGTGATTTAAGTCTACGTCTCCAACCCAAAATGTTGCTTTCCCTTGGTGTCAATTATAACAGTATCATGCTACCTGAACCCTATGCAAGCCGTGATATTTGGCTGGTAAGTCCAAGGATTGAACTTACGTTCAATAAATCCGTTTTTTGGTCCACCCTAATCCAATACAGCAATCAGGCTGACAATCTAGGAATCAATTCAAGGCTGCAATGGCGCTTTGCGCCGCTATCCGACCTATTTTTGGTATACAACGACAATTATTTTGTAAACACCTTCATGCCGCGCACTCGGTCCATTAACCTAAAATTGACCTATTGGCTAAATATATAATGGACTTTATTTACAGTCCTACAATGGAAAAATTGATATGAAAAAAACAGTCTTTTTTTTACTACTAGCCATTTTATTTCTAAGTGCTTGCAGATATGAATGTGATTGTGAGGTTGACAAAGATGGGAATGTTGAGTGCCCTTGTTGACATAGACCCTCCAAGAAGTCTATTTTAAGACCAATGCAAAGGCAACAGTAAATTTCCTGGGCAGCCCTGTTATTTTCCTATATTTGAGCCTTTTAGCATCACATCTATGGACCAACTACCGTTTACCCAAGACACTGTTATCTTCGGGCTGCTTTGCCTCTGTCTAGGCTTTGTATTTTATACCTCATCCATCAAAACAGGCTTCTGGAGCAAGTTTTATAGCGTGGTTCCCACCGTGCTTATGTGCTATTTGTTGCCAGCCATTTTAGCCAGTATTGGAATCATAGACGAATCGTCTTCCAACACCTATTACGTGGCTAGTAGATATCTGCTGCCAGCTGCTTTGATCTTGATGACCCTCAGTATAGACCTAAAGGCCATCATCAACCTAGGGTCCAAGGCCTTGGTCATGTTTCTAACAGGCACAGTGGGTATCGTTATTGGTGGACCCATTGCCATTTTGATCGTGTCTATATTTTCCCCCGAAACGGTTGGGGGTGCTGGCCCAGATGCAGTTTGGAGAGGATTGGCCACCATTGCAGGGAGCTGGATAGGTGGAGGTGCCAATCAAGCCGCCATGCTCGAAGTTTTTAAATACAATCAAGAAAGTTATGGGGGCATGGTCCTCATAGATATCGTGGTCGCCAACCTCTGGCTGGCCATCATCTTATTGGGCGTGGGCAAAACCGATAAAATTGACCGCTGGCTCAAAGCGGATACCTCTTCCATTGAAGATTTGAAGGTTAAGGTATCGACCTACACCGAAAAAATAGCCCGTGTAACTACCCTACGAGACTTAATGATGTTGCTGTTCTTCGCCTTTGTGGGAGTGGGCATATCCCATTTGGCGGGACACCACTTTGCCAATTTCCTTCAAAACAATTTTGAGGTCATCCGTAACCCACAGAAAATTTTGTCGTCCTTAGGTTCGGATTTCCTTTGGATGGTGGTTTTCGCCACAGCCATAGGCATTGGGCTTTCCTTTACAAAGGCCAAAAATTACGAAGGTGCAGGGGCGAGCAAAGTTGGGGGCATGTTCATTTATATTTTGGTGGCGACCATAGGTATGAAAATGGACTTGGGCAAGGTATTGGACAACCCTGGACTTATTGCCATCGGACTGATTTGGATTACCATTCATGCAGGACTGCTAATTCTGATGGCAAAACTGATCAAGGCACCATTTTTTTTCTTGGCCGTGGGCAGTCAGGCCAATGTGGGCGGAGCCGCATCGGCTCCCGTTGTTGCCGCGGAATTTCACCCTTCACTGACTTCGGTGGGTATCCTATTGGCCGTTTTTGGCTATGTGGTAGGAACTGCAGGAGCCTATTTGTGCGCTTTGTTGATGGAAGTGGCCTCCAATGTTTAATATTTTGAGAAGATTGTGCATCTTTGCCCAGCTAAAATTTTAAGATGAAGCGGATATTGTTTGTTATACTGATAGGAATCGCTGTGCTTGCCTGCGAAAAGAGCACGGAACATACCATGAACCTTAGTGGGAACATTAAAGGATTAAAAAAAGGAACCCTTTATTTGCAGCAATTCAAGGACTCTACCTTGGTAGTGTTGGATTCTTTACAAATTCAAGGGGATGGCAATTTCAGTTTTGCCCAAGAGGTAGAAGAACCTGAGATTTTCTATTTGTACCTCAAAAAAGAGGATAATAACGACATCAACGACCGTATTACCTTTTTTGGGGAAGCTGGTGACATTATCATCAATACCGCATGGAACACTTTTGACACGAATGCGGAAATTTCAGGATCAAAATCCCATAAAAAGCTGGAGGAATTCTATCAAATGGCTTCTAAATTCAATATTAGGGAACTTGGCCTGATCCAACAAGGGTCATCCCCCAAAATGCAAGAGGATTCCATCGCTTTGGATTCCCTTCAACGCTTGATCAATCAAAACACGATTGGCCGATATCGATATGCGCTTAACTTTGGGCTTAGCAATACCGATTCTTACGCCACTCCCTACATAATGATGACCGAGGCACGGGAAGCCAATCCGAAATACCTGGATTCCATTTACAATAGTCTTGCTCCAGAAGTAGCATCCTCGAAATACGGAAAGGAATTTAAGGCCTTCTTGGACCAGAACAATTAAGCTTCAAGGCTATTGAGCCGCTCCACAAGCTTAGTGGCTTTCTCTTCCAGTTCGTTACGAATGGACTTGAAGTGGGTTTTGGAGTCCTCTACTTTTTTCTGGTTGATTTTATCCATAAGGTTATCATAGACCTCAATGGCTTCATCAATGATCACGGTTCCTTCTTCGGATTCTTTATTGCCGGAACCGGCTTCCCAGATATAAACTGCTTCAATGATGTCTCCCAGTACATAATTAACATCCTTTTTTAAGTCACGGATACTTGGCATAACACTGTGGTTTTGATTAAAGATACTATTAAATGGTAACTTCTAAAAGTTTGGCGTGTTGGGTATCAATTTCCAAATGGGTACTGGAGGCGGCAACAAGGGCTGTCTCCCCTTTTTGTATGGACGTGCTTCCCCAATCGTTGGTAATGGTAGCCTCACCTCCCACGCACATATAAATGGTGAATGAGTCCCTTTGGGACAAATCTTGTTTCATGGGTTGGGTCAACGCCAGGAAATTTGTTTTAAAATAAGGACAATCCACCATGCTGTTGGTTTGGTCTGTATCGTTGGCATAATTTACCCTGAAATCATCCTTTTTTTCGTAATCGATGGCGTCTACGGCCAAACTGGTGTGCAGTTCCCTTAAATTGCCATCCTTATCCCTGCGGTTGAAATCGAATACCCGATAGGTAATGTCGGAAGTCTGCTGGATTTCGGCCAACAACACCCCGGCACCAATGGCGTGTATCTTTCCCGTGTTGATAAAAAAGGTATCCCCTTCTTTAACCTCTTCATAGTTCATCAAATCGGTCAGGGTGCCTTCCTCAAGACTTTTGACATACTCTTCTTTCTCCACATCCTTATTGAAACCCACAATCAGTTTGGCGCCAGGATCAGCATCCATAATGTACCACATCTCCGTTTTTCCGAAAGAATTATGTCGGCTCTTGGCCAGTTCATCATTGGGGTGTAGTTGAATGGAGAGATCCTGTTTGGCATCAATAAATTTGATAAGGATGGGAAAATCGTTCCCAAAGCGTTGTACCACGCTATCGCCCAGTAACGCTTTGCCACTTTGATCCATCAAATTTTGTAGGGATGTCCCCTCCAAATCGCCATTGGACACCACGGAAATATCCCCTTGCACACCAGAAAGTTCCCAGCTTTCGCCGGTAATATCACTTTCGATAGGCTTGTTCAACACTTCCTTTAGCTTGGTTCCTCCCCAAAGGCGTTCTTTGAGTATGGGCTTGAATTTTAAGGGGTATAAGTTCATTTTATCCGGTATAGGTCACAAAATTGCGTGGAGTTTCGTAGAGTACCACCTCCAACTCCTTTTCGGCCTCGATATGTGGCCTCAGTTTATTCCAAATGACTACTGCAATATTTTCTGCCGTAGGGTTCAAATTCTTGAACTCGGGCACATCCAAATTCAGGTTTTTATGGTCCAATGGGTCCAGCACCTGTTCCTTGATCAAATCCTTGAGTACCTTGAGGTCCATCACAAACCCTGTTTCCGGGTCGATTTCCCCAGTGACGCTCACGATCAAATCGTAGTTGTGTCCATGGTATTTGGGGTTATTGCATTTGCCAAAAACGGCGTTGTTTTTATCCTCGTCCCAATCGGGCCGAAACAATCTATGGGCCGCATTGAAGGTTGCTTTTCTACTTGCCTTTACTTTCATTGTGCAGGAGTATTTTCCAAAAGATGGTCATAAAAACGTTCAAAGATAATTTTGAACCAAGCTGTGTAGTGCTGAGGATTCTGGTCCATATCCTTTTTGATATCCGCTGGGTACATCCATTTCCAATCGGCCACCTCATCTGGATTGATATTGGGTTCATCCTCAAAATATCCCACCATGACGTGATCAAACTCGTGTTCGGTGAGTCCGTTGTCAAAAGGAGCCTTATACACAAAATGGAACAGTTCCTTGAGTTCTGTGGTAAAGCCCATTTCTTCCATGAGCCTGCGTTTGCCCGCCTCCACATTGCTCTCCCCTTCCCTTTGGTGGCTGCAACAGGTGTTGGTCCATAACAGGGGGGAGTGATATTTGTCCTTGGCCCGTTGTTGTAGCATGGTTTCGCCTTTGGCGTTCATCACAAAAACAGAAAATGCCCTATGGAGCAGCGCCTTTTCATGGGCTTCCATTTTGGGCATTAGGCCTATGGGTTCGTCTTGTTCATTTACCAATATTACTTTTTCCTCTTTCATATGGTAAAAATATGACCTTTGAGGTAAAATATGTGGTAAAGGCTCGTAAATTCTTCCTAAAAGAAGCGCGGTGATTTTAGGTTTCCGATGTTTCTGATGAAATCGTATCTAAGGATGATTTCGAAGGAACCGTCGTTGAAGGTAGCGGCTCCCAGCTCCGTAATCTCACGATCGTAGGCAATGCCCACCATAAACTGATCGGACAGCATAAAGCCGATAAGACCGCTGAAGGCAGCATCCCAACGATACGCAACACCGCCTATAAACTTTTCGTTGAACATAAAATTGGCGGAAAGGTCTACTTGGAGTGGCGCTCCTTGGACGGCTTTGGTCAAAAGGGCAGGTTTAAACTTGAGTACGGGATTGAGGTCCCAAACATATCCGGTTATCAAATATAAGGTCATCTGTTCTTTTGCCGTAGAGATGGAGGATGTATCAAAATGCGTGGTCTCCAATATTCTAGGCGCAGAAAGACCTGCATAAAATCTGTCGGTATGATAGTACACCCCCGCTCCAATATTTGGGGAAAATTTATTTTGAATATCCTGCTGTGACTGCAATTGGGGGTCTATCTCAAACTCATCGAGCTCGGAGAAGCGGATATCCAACATGTGGGCACTGGCCTTAAGGCCAAAACTCAACCTTCCTTCCCAAGAAGTTTGTATGGTATAGGAAAAATCGACATCGAAATAAGTCTCGGAAGTAGGCCCAATCTTATCATTTACGATAGAGAGGCCAAGCCCCACTCCACGATATCCCACTGGGGTGTGCAGGTTCAAGGTCTGTGTTTCCGGAGCACCGTCAAGTCCCAACCATTGGTTTCGGTAAAGGGCGGCAATGCTCAAATGTCCGCGCGAACCTGCATAGGCCGGATTCACGCTGACCGTGTTGTACATGTATTGGGTGTACTGTGCATCCTGCTGCGCCTGCACGTTTACCACTCCCAAAAACAGAAGGGCAATCAGCCATTGGATGTTTATGTTGACGTTCTTTTTTTTCACAGTAACCATTTTATCTGTTTATGTATATGTAGCCTGTTAGCTGTTTCATGTTTCCGCTTGTCTCTTGATAATCGATAACATAGAAGTATGTCCCTACAGGTAATTTATTGTCCTTGTCCACAGTGACCCTTCCTTGGGATGTACCATCGAATACATTTCCGCTGGAGGCATAGGCCTTGGTCTGGAAGACCATTACACCCCATCTGTTGTATATCCTCACCGTGTTGTTCGGATAGTTCTCAAGTCCGCGGATCTCTAAGGTATCGTGTACGCCATCCCCATTGGGTGTGATGACATTGATGACATCAACCACTTCTTCGTCGGTGGTCAATTCACCCAAGTCTGGGTCTAGGTAATCCGGGATGCCATCTTCGTTGGCATCGTCATTGGCGTAATTACCATCTGCGTTGGTATCTTCATCCATGGTCTCGATACCATCGTCATCATCGTCAGAGTCCCTGAAATCTGGAATACCATCGCTATCATTATCGGGCAAGGCCGTACTCGGATCGTCCATACCGTCATTGATATCGATATCAATCATGGTCTCGCCTTCGTATCCATCATCCAAGCCATCGTTGTCCTTATCGGAACCTATCAAAGTTACTTCTGGTAAGCCATCATGGTCCAAATCGTGTCCTTCAATGGCGTCCGGCACATTGTCGTTATCGCTATCCTCATCCACATAATCTGGAATACCATCATTATCGGAATCCAACGGAATCAGGCCAAGATTGCCATCAGCTTCGTAAGCATCATCCAAACCATTGCCGTTGGCATCTGTCATGCTTGGTGCGAGGTAACCCAAAGCAGGCTGTGCCTCAATATTGTCCGGAATTCCGTCATTGTCACTATCGATATCGAGGTAATCTGGAATTCCATCTCCATCGGTGTCCGTTGGGTTAGTGGATGGGTCATCATCACTATCCGCATTTAAATCCTCAAAGGCGTCCACGATGCCATCGTTATCACTATCGATATCCACACCAAGGTCATTGACCACTACAGTTATGGTCGCCGTATCACAGTTCCCATTGTCATCACAAACGGTATAAGTAAAGGAATCCGTGCCCGTAAATCCAGGATTTGGCACATAAGTAATATCGTCATCGGATGGATTGTTTGCCGTTCCATTGTCGTTTAAAACCACGGTTCCATTGGATGGGTCGGTCGCGGTAATCGTTCCAAGCGTTGGGATGTCATTGTCATTTGCTCTCCATGATATCGCAGCATCAACACCGATATCCGTGGAAACCGAATCATCGATGGTGTCCACAATGGGCAGCACATCAATGGTCACCGTTGCGTTGCTACAATCCCCGAAGGAATTACAAAGGGTATAATCAAAACTGTCACTTCCGTTGTAATCCGGGTTTGGGGTGTAAGTGACCACATCATCCGAAGGGTCGTTGGCCGTTCCGTTTTCATCAATACTCACTGTACCGTTCGCCGGGTCGGTCGTCGTTAACACTCCAGTAGTAGGTATGTCCGCATCATTGTCGAAAATAGGCACAGTTACCGATGCATCTTCGTTGACAGTGATCAGGTCATCCGACAGGTTAGCGGCTTGGCTCATACATACCACTGTAAATCTGGGTAGCGAAGTGCTGTTGCCTACCTTTGTGATGGTCGCCACATATCGCATTACGGTCTGTGTACTGGTTACTGTGGGCCTTGATTGATCACCGGGAAGAGCGGGACTCCAACTTACTGTGGCTCCCGAGGGAACACTGGCCGAAATATCCAAAGTCACCTGATTATTGGGTGCTTCACAGTCGGTCAAAATAAAATATCCCGTTGCATTGGAACCACAAAGTGTCCCATCGTACGTGGCAAAATACACACCAGGCTGGGTCGCTTCATAAAATGAATTGGTCCCTAAAACGGTGGATGTATCCGATGCCTCATACCAGCGATAATTCGTTTCATCGCCCGTATTGGGGGCCTGCAACAAAAATTGGGCACTGGCAAGGTTCATTCCTATAAAGAAAACGAACAGTCCAATGTATAAAGACTTATATGAGGTGTTGGATTTCAAAATCGACTCGTCTTTGACCATTATTATCTTACCACAAACACTACGTTGATCAATGCATTATAATCGGCTGGCTGACCAATTATGTCGTAGGTCAACACTCCATTAGCATCAATACTCATATTGTCGAACACCGTTGGATCCGCATAGGTTACGTAGTAATACAATTCGGCTGCACTATACGTTGGAAGAGCGGTAGGCGCTCCTGCACTTGATACTGCTGGTGTTCCATATTGCGCCACGTATTGTGCATACAAATCAACAGTTCTTCCTGTTCCGTTTGTTGAAGCATCAATGGCGATGGAAGGAGGGTAAAATATTCTTGCCGCTTTTGATGTGATCGGTGCTATATCTTGAATGACATCCTCAACGGTAGCTTCAGTATTTCCGTCTCCATCCACATCTACAGGTGAATCTGAATTCACTTGCGCTGCCGTTTGGTCGTCCGTATCGATATCAGCCAAGGCTACTTGAAGTGTACCGTTGCTATCCTCTATCTCAAGATTGGCTCCATTCACTTCAAAACGCGTATTGATTTCGTTGGTGACACTGGCATCGGCATCGTCCACGTTGTCCACGTTATCGGCGAAGTCCGCAGGGATACCTGTCAAGCTGCTCCACTGACCATCGAAATCATCCGTGGAATCCAAATCCAGGTTGGCAGGTACATTGGTCAGATCGCCAAAGTCTCCTGAAAAATCATCCGTACTATCGGTGTCCAAGTTCGCTGGAACATTGGAAAGGTCTCCAAAGTCTCCGCTGAAACCTGACAGGTCAAAATCATTGCCGTTCGGTGTCACCGTCACCGTTCCGTCGGTGGATGTGATGGCCTGCAATTCGTTCGCAGGGTCGTTGTCAGCATCGTCCACGTTGTCCACGTTATCGGCGAAGTCGGCCGGAACTCCCGTAAGGCTGCTCCACTGACCGTCAAAATCATCTGTACTATCGGTGTCCAAGTTCGGGAACTCGTTATTCACCGCTGTCGCCACTTGGGCGTCTGTCAATTGGGTATCGTTGTCGATATTGTCCGCAAAACCTGCTGGAACTCCTGTCAAGCTGCTCCACTGACCGTCAAAATCATCGGTGCTGTCGGTGTCCAAGTTCGCTGGAACATTAGATAGATCTCCAAAGTCACCACTAAAACCGGATAGGTCAAAGTCGTTGCCGTTCGGTGTTACCGTTACCGTTCCATCGGTGGATGTGATGGCCTGTAATTCGTTCGCAGGATCGTTGTCCGCATCGTCCACGTTGTCCACATTGTCGGCGAAGTCGGCTGGAACTCCCGTTAGACTGCTCCATTGTCCGTCAAAATCGTCGGTGGAATCCAAGTCCAGGTTGGCAGGCACGTTGGTCAAATCGCCAAAGTCACCAGAAAAATCGTCTGTACTGTCCGTATCCAGATTCGGGAACTCGTTGTTCACCGCAGTGGCCACTTGGGCATCTGTCAATTGGGTATCGTTGTCGATATTGTCCGCAAAACCTGCAGGGATACCTGTCAAGCTGCTCCACTGTCCATCAAAATCGTCGGTGGAATCCAAATCCAGGTTGGCCGGTACGTTGGTCAAGTCTCCAAAGTCTCCAGAGAAATCATCTGTGCTGTCCGTATCCAGATTTGGGAACTCGTTGTTCACCGCCGTGGCCACTTGGGCGTCGGTCAATTGGGTATCGTTATCAATGTTGTCCGCAAAACCTGCTGGAACTCCTGTCAAGCTGCTCCACTGTCCATCAAAATCGTCGGTGGAATCCAAATCCAGGTTGGCCGGTACGTTGGTCAAGTCTCCAAAGTCGCCTGAAAAGTCGTCCGTGCTATCCGTGTCCAAGTTCGCAGGAACATTGGAAAGGTCCCCAAAGTCCCCACTGAAACCGGATAGGTCAAAGTCGTTGCCGTTCGGTGTTACCGTCACTGTTCCGTCTGTGGATGTGATGGCCTGTAATTCGTTCGAAGGGTCGTTGTCCGCATCGTCCACATTGTCCACATTGTCAGCGAAGTCGGCCGGAACACTTGTCAAGCTGCTCCACTGTCCGTCAAAGTCATCCGTGGAATCCAAGTCCAAGTTGGCAGGAACGTTGGTCAAATCGCCAAAGTCGCCAGAAAAATCGTCGGTACTGTCCGTATCCAGATTCGGGAACTCATTGTTCACCGCCATTGCCACTTGGGCATCGGTCAATTGGGTATCGTTGTCGATATTGTCCGCAAAACCTGCAGGAACTCCCGTTAAGCTGCTCCACTGACCGTCGAAATCATCAGTGCTGTCCGTGTCCAGGTTTGCAGGAACATTGGTCAAATCATTGAAATCGCCAGAGAAATCATCCGTACTATCGGTATCTAAGTTTGCAGGTACGTTTGATAGGTCTCCAAAGTCTCCGCTGAAACCGGATAGGTCAAAGTCGTTGCCGTTCGGTGTTACCGTCACCGTTCCGTCGGTGGAGGTAATGGCCTGTAATTCGTTGGCAGGGTCGTTGTCCGCATCGTCCACATTGTCCACGTTATCGGCGAAATCTGCAGGAACTCCTGTCAAGCTGCTCCACTGTCCGTCAAAGTCATCGGTGCTGTCGGTGTCCAAGTTCGCAGGGATATTGGATAGATCTCCAAAGTCTCCGCTGAAACCGGATAGGTCAAAGTCATTGCCGTTGGGGGTTACCGTCACTGTTCCGTCTGTGGAAGTGATGGCCTGTAATTCGTTGGCAGGATCGTTGTCCGCATCGTCCACATTGTCCACATTATCGGCGAAGTCCGCTGGGATACCCGTCAAGCTGCTCCACTGTCCGTCAAAATCATCAGTGGAATCCAAGTCCAAGTTTGCCGGCACATTGGTCAAGTCACCAAAGTCGCCAGAAAAGTCATCTGTACTATCGGTGTCCAGATTCGCTGGAACATTGGTCAAATCGTAGAAATCACCAGAGAAATCATCCGTGGAATCTAAATCCAAATTGGCAGGAACGTTGGTCAAATCGCCAAAGTCTCCTGAAAAATCATCTGTGCTGTCCGTATCCAGATTCGGGAACTCGTTGTTCACCGCTGTGGCCACTTGGGCATCTGTCAATTGGGTATCGTTGTCGATATTGTCCGCAAAACCTGCTGGAACTCCCGTTAAGCTGCTCCATTGTCCGTCAAAATCATCGGTAGAATCCAAATCCAGATTAGCAGGCACGTTGGTCAAATCATTAAAATCACCTGAAAAATCATCTGTGCTATCCGTGTCCAAGTTCGCAGGAACATTGGTCAAATCATTAAAATCGCCAGAGAAATCATCGGTACTATCGGTATCTAAGTTTGCAGGTACGTTTGATAGGTCTCCAAAGTCTCCGCTGAAACCTGAGAGGTCAAAGTCGTTGCCGTTCGGTGTTACCGTCACTGTTCCGTCGGTGGAGGTGATGGTCTGCAATTCGTTAGCTGGGTCATTGTCCGCATCGTCCACGTTGTCCACGTTATCGGCGAAGTCGGCCGGAACACTTGTCAAGCTGCTCCACTGTCCGTCAAAATCATCGGTGGAATCCAAATCCAAATTGGCGGGCACGTTGGTCAAGTCTCTAAAGTCTCCAGAGAAATCATCTGTACTATCTGTATCCAAGTTGGCAGGAACATTGGATAGGTCCCCAAAGTCACCGCTGAAACCGGATAGGTCAAAGTCGTTGCCGTTCGGTGTTACCGTCACTGTTCCGTCGGTAGAGGTGATGTCCTGTAATTCGTTAGCTGGGTCGTTGTCCGCATCGTCCACGTTGTCCACGTTATCTGCGAAGTCCGCTGGGATACCCGTCAAGCTGCTCCACTGACCATCGAAATCATCCGTGGCATCCAAATCCAAGTTGGCCGGTACGTTGGTCAAGTCTCCAAAGTCGCCTGAAAAATCATCTGTGCTGTCCGTATCAAGATTTGGGAACTCGTTGTTCACCGCCGTGGCCACTTGGGCATCTGTCAATTGGGTATCGTTATCGATATTGTCCGCAAAACCTGCCGGAACTCCCGTTAAGCTGCTCCACTGGCCGTCGAAATCGTCGGTGGAGTCCAAGTCCAAGTTGGCAGGTACATTGGTCAAATCGCCAAAGTCGCCTGAAAAATCATCGGTACTGTCCGTATCCAGATTCGGGAACTCGTTGTTCACCGCTGTGGCCACTTGGGCGTCGGTCAATTGGGTATCATTATCGATATTGTCCGCAAAACCTGCAGGAACTCCTGTCAAGCTGCTCCACTGACCGTCAAAATCATCGGTGCTGTCGGTGTCCAAGTTCGCAGGGATATTGGATAGATCTCCAAAGTCTCCGCTAAAACCGGATAGGTCAAAGTCATTGCCGTTGGGGGTTACCGTCACTGTTCCGTCTGTGGAAGTGATGGCTTGCAATTCGTTCGCGGGGTCGTTGTCCGCATCGTCCACGTTGTCCACATTGTCGGCGAAGTCCGCTGGGATACCTGTCAAGCTGCTCCACTGTCCGTCAAAATCGTCGGTGGAATCCAAGTCCAGGTTGGCAGGCACGTTGGTCAAATCGCCAAAGTCACCAGAAAAATCGTCTGTACTGTCCGTATCCAGATTCGGGAACTCGTTGTTCACCGCAGTGGCCACTTGGGCATCTGTCAATTGGGTATCGTTGTCGATATTGTCCGCAAAACCTGCAGGAACTCCCGTCAAGCTGCTCCATTGTCCATCAAAATCATCGGTGGAATCTAAATCCAGATTGGCAGGAACGTTGGTCAAATCATTGAAGTCTCCACTGAAGTCATCCGTACTATCGGTGTCCAAGTTCGCTGGAACATTGGTCAAATCATTAAAATCGCCAGAGAAATCATCTGTGCTATCAGTATCCAAGTTCGCAGGAACATTGGATAGGTCTCCAAAATCTCCGCTAAAACCGGATAGGTCAAAGTCGTTGCCGTTGGGGGTTACCGTCACTGTTCCGTCGGTAGAGGTGATGGCCTGTAATTCGTTAGCTGGGTCGTTGTCCGCATCGTCCACGTTGTCCACGTTATCAGCAAAGTCCGCAGGGATACCTGTCAAGCTGCTCCACTGTCCGTCGAAATCGTCAGTGCTGTCCGTGTCCAAATTTGGGAACTCGTTGTTCACCGCCGTGGCCACTTGGGCATCGGTCAATTGGGTATCGTTGTCGGTTCCAATAAAGGTTATCGGTGAACCATCGCCATTGTCAAATGTGTAGGTTCCATCGAGGTTGTCCGTGATCGCTGACTTATTGATCGTCTGGGACACCCCATTTTCATTGACATAGGTAACAGTACCATTGTTGTTATCGGTTAGGTTTGTGATGGTCTCCGCTATACTTACCGAAGCTACGTTCAGGTAAAGCGCCCCATCGGAACCAAAGGTGATATTGTTGTTGGCATCGTTGCTGATCAAATCCACTTGTTCAGTTCCGCCGCCATCCGTGATGCCCAAAACACCATCGGTTATGGAACTACCGGTGTTGTACTCGTTGCCCACAACGGAATCGGCATCGTCCACGTTGTCCACATTGTCGGCGAAGTCCGCTGGAACACCTGTCAAACTGCTCCACTGTCCGTCGAAATCGTCGGTAGAATCCAAATCCAAGTTGGCGGGCACGTTGGTCAAATCGCCAAAGTCACCAGAAAAGTCATCTGTACTATCGGTGTCCAGATTCGCTGGAACATTGGTCAAATCATTGAAA
This sequence comes from Flagellimonas sp. MMG031, assembly GCF_040112705.1. NCBI lineage: Bacteria > Pseudomonadati > Bacteroidota > Flavobacteriia > Flavobacteriales > Flavobacteriaceae > Flagellimonas > Flagellimonas sp. MMG031. Next base: position 1,619,599 of record NZ_CP157804.1, on the reverse strand, counting down.
TCTCCAGAGAAATCATCTGTGCTATCAGTATCCAAGTTCGCAGGAACATTGGATAAATCTCCAAAGTCTCCGCTGAAACCTGAAAGGTCAAAGTCGTTGCCGTTCGGCGTTACCGTCACTGTTCCGTCGGTGGAAGTGATGGCCTGCAATTCGTTCGCTGGGTCGTTGTCCGCATCGTCCACGTTGTCCACGTTGTCGGCGAAGTCGGCTGGAACTCCCGTTAGACTGCTCCACTGGCCGTCAAAATCATCCGTGGAATCCAAGTCCAAGTTGGCAGGTACATTGGTCAAGTCACCAAAGTCGCCAGAGAAATCATCAGTGCTGTCGGTGTCCAAGTTCGCAGGGATATTGGATAGATCTCCAAAGTCTCCGCTGAAACCGGATAGGTCAAAGTCATTGCCGTTCGGTGTTACAGTCACTGTTCCGTCGGTGGATGTGATGGCCTGTAATTCGTTCGCGGGGTCGTTGTCCGCATCGTCAACATTGTCCACGTTATCTGCGAAGTCGGCCGGAACTCCCGTAAGGCTGCTCCACTGGCCGTCGAAATCATCGGTGGAATCCAAATCCAAGTTGGCCGGTACGTTGGTCAAGTCTCCAAAGTCGCCTGAAAAATCATCTGTGCTGTCCGTATCCAGATTTGGGAACTCGTTGTTCACCGCCGTGGCCACTTGGGCATCGGTCAATTGGGTATCGTTGTCGATATTATCCGCAAAACCTGCAGGAACTCCTGTCAAGCTGCTCCACTGACCGTCAAAATCATCTGTGCTGTCGGTGTCCAAGTTTGCAGGGATATTGGATAGGTCTCCAAAGTCTCCGCTGAAACCGGATAGGTCGAAGTCGTTGCCATTGGGGGTCACTGTTACCGTTCCGTCTGTGGAAGTGATGGCCTGCAATTCGTTGGCTGGGTCGTTGTCCGCATCGTCCACGTTGTCCACGTTATCAGCGAAATCTGAAGGAACTCCCGTAAGGCTGCTCCACTGTCCGTCAAAATCGTCGGTCGAGTCCAAGTCCAAGTTGGCAGGCACGTTGGTCAAATCACCAAAGTTTCCTGAAAAGTCGTCTGTACTGTCCGTATCAAGATTCGGGAACTCATTGTTCACCGCCGTGGCCACTTGGGCATCGGTCAATTGGGTGTCGTTATCGATATTATCCGCAAAACCTGCAGGAACTCCCGTCAAGCTGCTCCACTGACCGTCGAAATCATCGGTGGAGTCCAAATCCAAGTTGGCCGGTACGTTGGTCAAATCGCCAAAGTCACCAGAAAAGTCATCTGTACTATCGGTGTCCAGATTCGCTGGAACATTGGTCAAATCATTGAAATCTCCAGAGAAATCATCTGTGCTATCAGTATCCAAGTTCGCAGGAACATTGGATAGGTCTCCAAAGTCTCCGCTGAAACCTGAAAGGTCAAAGTCGTTGCCGTTGGGTGTTACCGTTACCGTTCCGTCTGTGGAAGTGATGGTCTGCAATTCGTTCGAAGGGTCGTTGTCCGCGTCGTCCACATTGTCCACGTTATCGGCGAAGTCTGCCGGAACCCCGGTAAGGCTGCTCCACTGACCGTCAAAATCATCTGTACTATCGGTGTCCAGATTCGCTGGAACATTGGTCAAATCATTGAAATCTCCAGAGAAATCATCCGTACTATCGGTATCCAAGTTCGCAGGAACATTGGATAGGTCTCCAAAGTCTCCGCTGAAACCTGAAAGGTCAAAGTCGTTGCCGTTAGGTGTTACCGTCACCGTTCCGTCTGTGGAAGTGATGGTCTGCAATTCGTTCGAAGGGTCGTTGTCCGCGTCGTCCACATTGTCCACGTTATCGGCGAAGTCTGCCGGAACCCCGGTAAGGCTGCTCCACTGACCGTCAAAATCGTCGGTGGAATCCAAATCCAAGTTGGCCGGTACGTTGGTCAAATCGCCAAAGTCTCCTGAAAAATCGTCTGTGCTGTCCGTGTCCAGATTCGGGAACTCGTTGTTCACCGCTGTGGCCACTTGGGCATCTGTCAATTGGGTGTCCGTATCAATTAAGGCTGCCAAATCTGCCAATGCCACAGCAAAGGTGTTCGAATCAGAGTCGGTGATAACCAAATTCGTATTCGTACCATCAATCCCGAAAGACGTCACCGTGGTGTTTGAATCTGTTAACGTATCGCTCAAACTGCTTAAATCTACATTGACGCTTCCGCCATTTTCCAAAGTAAGCGATAGTGTATTGGTTGCATCATTAAAGGTAAAACCTGTCAGCTGTTGATCATCCGAAGCGGTCAATTCCCAAGTATCCCCATCCCAGAAGTAAATGGTACCTGTGTTGGTGTTAACATAAATATCACCAAGGTCTGCTCCCGCCGGAGTTGTTGCTCCTGAACCCGAGACGTCAGTTCCTTTTAAGACTTCGCAGTTACATTGGTCCTGAAGGGTTACCGTGGTTTGCGAAAAAGCTATTCCTGTTGAAAAAAGAAATAATAGGGCTAGAATGCTCTTCTTCATGAGGTTAGTATTAGTTGAGGATGATATAAACCTTTGTTTGTTGATTTTCACTTGTTCAGTTGACTTTGATGGAGGCAATACAATACGCCCAAATTTCAACTGCATACAAAATTACCCTGAGTTTTAGCCGTAGAAAATAATTGTTGTGAACCTGTTGAATCCCATTGTATAGTGTCTGATTTTTGAGGTTACCCCCTATCATTTCTTTGGTTTTTGTTAACGCACTTCATCGATGAAACCCAATAATAATGGGATAATTCGCACATCAGACATTATCGTTTACATTCATTTTTCTTCATTTTTGAGCAAAAAAAAACGACCCCAAAAAGGAGTCGCTTTACATTATAAAAATGAACCAGATCTATTCAAATATGATGAACTCGGATCTACGGTTTAATTGATGTTGTTCTTCTGAACATGGTATGCCGTTAATGCAATCATTTACCAATCTGATCTCTCCAAATCCTTCACCTTCCAGCCTATCTGGGGCAATACCCTTCGATATCATGTAGTTAACAGTGGATTCGGCCCGTTTTTGGGACAACCAAAGGTTGTAGGCATCAACTCCCCGGCTATCGGTATGGGAGTTTACCTTGATTTTTAAACTTGGATATTTCTCCATGGCCACGATTACCTTTTGAATCTCAATCTCCGCATCGGGTCGTATATCGTACTTGTTGAGGTCGAAGTAGATGGTGCTCAATTGCAGCAATTTGGCCAAGTCGTCACCAAAACCTCCTGTCACCAAATCGCGCTCCAGATAAAAATCAACAATCCTTGGCTTTCCGTCAGATATGGGCAGATATTCTTCTGCCGGAACGTAACCGTCCCTTGATGCCCTAACAAAATTTCCTTTGGAACAATCGAGCATCAGTATGTAGTTTCCATCAGAATCGGTAATGGTCGATGAAATCTCATTATTTTCTTCGTCAATTATCTTAACAGTGGCACCGGCCAACACTTCATTGGAAATACGATCTCTAACGGTACCTGTGACTTCTTGGATACAGTCCAGAGTAAGTGGTTCGGTCTCCACGAATTCATAGATGTCGTCGCCTCCCATACCTCCTTCGCGGTTAGATGCGAAGTATCCTGTTTTGTCGTTTGCCCTGTAAATGAACGAAAAATCATCTTTGGGCGAGTTTACCGGCCTTCCTACGTTGACTACTGGCTGTGAATAATCGTTATAGGTGATTTTTGTGGCAAATACATCCAATCCTCCCAATCCTTGATGCCCATCCGAAGAAAAATATAGTACTCCTTCTTCCGTAATATATGGAAAAGTCTCCCTTCCAATGGTATTGACGTTACTTCCCAGGTTTTGGATAGGACCATAGGTTCCATCCCCTATGATTTCGGTGACAAATATATCGGATGCCCCTAGGCTCCCTGTCATATCGGAAACAAAGTAGAGCTTCTTTTCGTCTGGACTGAGCATGGGGTGCGCCACGGAATAGGAATCACTGTTAAAGGGGAGCTCTACGATATTGGTCCATTCACCATCAACATACTCGGCACTATAGATTTTAAGACGAATTATTCCTTCTTCATCCTTTTTCCTTCGACCGTCGAAAAAGTTGTTCCGAGTAAAATACATGGTCGTGCCATCTTTGGTTACCACAGATGTGGATTCATGCAAACGGGTGTTTACGTCCCCTTCCAATTTCATCACCTTCCCTTGGGAAGCGCTATCGGCATCCACCTTATATAAATCCAAAAAGTCACTGGCGTTCCAGGTATGACGATATCTGGCAAAGTTTCCTGTATCCCTGTCCGATGCAAAAATGAGCCCCTTCTCGTAATAGGCCGCAGCAAAATCGGAATATGCACTGTTGTAAGGAAATGGTTTTATATCGTATCTACCTGAATTTTCTTCGATCTTGGCCATATAATCCACATCAAAATCCACCATGGCAGCGGTCAACTCCCTAAAGTTTTCCATAACCCTGTTCGATTCTTCATAATTCCCAATGGACTTTAAACTCTGCGCATAACGGAAGATATCCTCCACGGACATGTCGTTCGGATAGCTTTTCTCCAACTTACCGTAGGTGTCGGCAGCTTCTTGATACTTTGCATTGAAATAGTAGGAATTACCCAGTTTTTTTAAAAGGTCGGACGAAGAATAGCCCCTGTCCAACACTTTTTTGTAGATATCGATGGCCGGACTAAAGGAATATTGTTGATAGCGCTCATCGGCCCTTTCCACAATCCGTTCAATTTGCTTATCGGGAATACTGTCCTGTTGCGCTGTTGCCTTTTGAAAGCATCCGTAAATGATTATCGATACTATGAGTATTCTTTTCAGCATGCTGTACTATATTAAAAGAATCTTGGTGATATGGTCCTTTGGAACGATTTCAACAATTCCAAGCGGAGAAATAATTCAAACGATCCATCGTTGAACTGTGTCCCACCCAATTCGGTGGTTTCACGGTCGTATGCCAATCCCAACATAATCTGGTCCGTTACCTGAAAACCTACCAACCCACTTACTGCTGCATCCCAGCGGTATGCTGCACCAAAACTAAATTTGTTTGCAAAAAGGAAGCTGGCGGACAAATCAACCTGCAATGGAGCACCGGATACTGCCTTGGTAAGGAGTGCAGGTTTAAATTGAAGGTCCGCCCCAATATCAAACACATATCCTGTTATCAAATAAATATTCATACGCTCTGCGGACAAAAAGTTGACCCCGTCACCTGAATTATCATTATCAAAATATTCCGATTCCAGTACATTGGGAGCGGATAGGCCTGCATAGAATTTATCCGTGTGATAATACACCCCAAGACCAAAATTCGGCGTAAACCTATTGTCTATGTTGTTCTGGTTGACCACTTCTTGATCAAAGTTCCGGAGTCCATTAAAGTCAAGACTGAGCATATTTCCTCCAGCCTTTAATCCAAAGGATAATTTGGCATCCATGGCCAAATCAATGGTATAGGAAACAACGGCATCCAAATAGGTTTCCTGCACTACACCGTCACCTATATTATCGTTTACGATGGAAACCCCATAACCCAATCGGCTGTTACGAATTGGTGAGTGAAGGTTAATGGTAAAGGTTTCGGGAGCGCCGTCCAAGCCCACCCATTGCGAACGGTACAGGCCTGCAAAACTGAGCTGACCCCGTGATCCTGCATAGGCTGGATTAACACTCAACGTATTGTACATGTATTGCGTGTACTGGGCATCTTGCTGGGCATTTACTCCCGAAGCCATGATACCCACAAACAATAATGTGGCGAATAAATATTTTTTAGTCATGCTATACATAAGGTTATCTGCTCAAATAAATGTATTCTGAGTCCGTGAAGCTTCCTTGCTCTGTCTCATAATTGAAAATATAGAAATAAATACCCGCTGGAAGGTAATCATTTACACTTATTGCCGACTTGCCACGCACACGGCCATCGAAAACATTGTTGATGTTGTCGTAATTGTTCGCTTCAAAAACCATGGTTCCCCAACGGTTGAAAATCTTGATGGTACTTGATTTGATATACTCCGTACCTCGAATGAACAGGAAGTCGTTTTTCAAATCGCCGTTTGGTGTCAACATTTGGTTCACTTCAATGGCTTCAACAACCACCTGAACCGTTGCCGTATCGCAATTATCGGGATTGCCAGCTTCGCAGATGGTGTACTCGATGGTATAGGTTCCGGGCTGTGTTCCAGAACTTACCGTTACACTACCGTCTTCATTTACCGTGAGTTGATTGGTAGGTGTAGAACTCAATATAACATCACTCAAGGACACAGGTGCATCATTCAGGGTGTCATTCAACAACACATTACTGTTGGGAATAAGTCCTCCTCCTATTCCTGCGTTATAGCTATCGTCCACTGCATCGATTACATTATCTTCTCCTTGGAGCACTTCCACTGTCACTATAGCTGTATCACAATTATCCACATCCATAATATCGCAAATGGTGTAACCAATGGTATAGGTGCCTGGCATAGTGCCCGGAACAACACTCACGCTTCCATCTTCGTTCACCATAAGGGCTTCGGTAGGGGTCGAAGTCAATATTACATCCATTAGGGTAGCAACGGATTCGTTGACGGTATCGTTGGAAAGCACGTTGCTTCCGGAAATCACTCCTTCTTGTTCAGAAGTTGCCATATAGGTATCGTCCACGGCGTCAATCATGTTTGCACTTCCTTGCATTACCTGAACCGTTACGGTAGCGGTATCACAATTATCCACATTTAATACATCACAAATGGTATAATTGATGGTGTAGGTTCCGGCCATTATACCAGGATTCACACTTACCGTTCCATCCTCGTTTATGGTAAGTTCGTCCGTAGGTGTTGAGGTCAATATGACATCTGCAAGGGTCAGTAGCTCTCCGTTCAAGGTATCGTTGGACAACACGTTGCTATCGGCTATGACGCCATCTTGACCTACTGTTGCAGAATACACATCATCCACAGCATTAATCACATTTGGTGTTCCTTGGACTACTTCCACGGTTACCGTTGCTGTGTCGCAATTGGTGGCATCCGATGTATCACAGATCGTATATTCAATAGTATAATTCCCCGTAGGAGTTCCAGAGGCTATACTTACCGTTCCATCCTCGTTTATGGTAAGTTCGTCCGTAGGTGTCGAGGTCAATATGACATCTGCAAGGGTCAGTAGCTCTCCGTTCAAGGTATCGTTGGACAACACGTTGCTATCGGCTATGACGCCATCTTGACCTACTGTTGCAGAATACACATCGTCCACGGCATCCAGCGTATTGGCACCGACTTCAATAAAAATAGTCGCCGAGGCACACACATTGGGATCCAGCAACACATTACAGACCTGATAATCAATCGTAACGGTTGAATTGGACTCGGCCAAAGTGGGCAAGTAGTTCACAAATCCTGTCTCGGCATCAAAAGTTACGGTTCCTGCCGCATTACCTCCAAGTCTTAATAGACTGGTAACACCTAAATTGATCTCATCGGCATTGGGAAGGAAATCATCATTTTCCAAAATATTGATGGCCACCTCGGTCAAGGCCGGAGTTGAACCGAAGTCATCGTTTGCAGTTGCGGTCAGTGGGTCTGGATCGTTTCCATTGGGGTTCCCGTCCCCATCACAATCCAATGCATTCCAATCTGCCGACTGGGGCAAAGTGATGCTATCGGGATTATAGCTACATGAATCCAGCGGATCGGTGCCGTCGTTCTTTTCGTCTTCGTTGGTTACTCCGTCACCATCACAATCCGAAGCGTTCCAAGTGGAATCAGGAGTTACAGTTTGGCTATCCAGAACGAAATCACAGGCGTCTTGAGGGTCGGTACCGTCCTCTTCCTCATCACCATTAGTGACACCATCGCCATCGCAATCAGCTGTCAAATAATCGCCAGTCTGTGGCAAAGTGATGCTATCGGGATTATAGCTACATGGATCCAGAGGATCGGTGCCGTCGTTCTTCTCGTCTTCGTTGGTTACTCCGTCACCATCACAGTCCGAAGCGTTCCAAGCGGAATCAGGAGTTACAGTTTGGCTATCGAGCACAAAGTCACAGGCGTCTTGAGGGTCGGTACCATCCTCTTCCTCATCACCATTGGTGACACCATCGCCATCGCAATCAGCTGTCAAATAATCGCCAGTCTGTGGCAAAGTGATGCTATCGGGATCGTAACTGCATGGATCTAGTGGATCGGTGCCATCATTCTTTTCATCTTCGTTGGTCACTCCGTCACCATCACAATCGTCTTTTTTCCATGCTTCGCTTGGTGAACAATCTTGATGCTCCAAAACAAAATCACAAGGGTCCAAGGGGTCTGTTCCATCCTCCTTTTCTTTACCGTTGCTTACGCCATCGCCGTCACAATCGTCCTTTTTCCATGCTTCGCTTGGTGAACAATCTTGATGCTCCAAAACAAAATCACAAGGGTCCAAGGGGTCTGTACCATCCTCCTTTTCTTTACCATTGCTTACGCCATCACCATCACAATCGTCCTTTTTCCATGACTCTGAGATGGAACAATCTTGATGCTCCAAAACAAAATCACAAGGGTCCAAGGGGTCTGTACCATCCTGCTTTTCTTTGCCGTTGCTTACCCCATCACCGTCGCAGTCGTCTTTTTTCCATGCCTCTGAGATGGAACAATCTTGGTGCTCCAAAACAAAATCGCAAGGGTCCAAGGGGTCTGTACCATCCTGCTTTTCTTTGCCGTTGCTTACCCCATCACCGTCGCAGTCGTCTTTTTTCCATGCCTCTGAGATGGAACAATCTTGGTGCTCCAAAACAAAATCGCAAGGGTCCAAAGGATTTGTACCATCCAGTTTTTCTTTGCCGTTGCTCACCCCATCACCGTCGCAGTCGTCCTTTTTCCATGCCTCAGATGGTTCACAATCCTGATTTTCCAATATGAAATCACAGGGATCATCAGGGTCTGTTCCATCTTTTCGTTCTTGTTCGCAAGTTACCCCATCGCCATCACAGTCTTCGGTGTTAAGGGTTACTGCCAAGGGGTTCCACATGGGTATCGTCGATAACTTGGTCGACTCACCGGCTGAATGGTCTGCTGTTGGATTTGTATGTAAAGGTGCAACACCAAAGGAAGAAGTGAGCCCAAAGACCAACATGGCCATTGACACCTTGGCTATTTGAACCAAGTGACTCCTTAATCCCAACAAAGTAATGTTCTCCATAAATGATAAGTTTTGGTCAACTGATCACCATGGCAACAAGTGGTTCTCGTAAGCTGTAAGAAAATTGGGGTTTTCTTAATTATGTTCTTCTATCTGGCCTGTTTCGACACATATCTACACAAACAAGTCACATAATTAACTCATTTGTGTTTTACCTCCTATTTTAATCGATAAAAGGCGATTTCATCATCATTATTTACCTCATCTGCCTGTTTTCCAAATGGATAAACCCAACACCAATGGCCAGCAACAGAAAAACGGCCGAAAAATACTTCTCTTTTTCTTGATGGCTAGCGTATTTCCCGTATTTTTTTCCTTTTATATCAACAATTCCGAATCATCCCGAAAATGAGCGGGAAACCATATAAATCCATTATTTTTGCCGAAATTTTTGTTGATGGAATTTGAAAAGGAAATAGCGAAGCGAAGAACTTTTGGTATTATCTCCCACCCCGATGCCGGTAAAACTACTTTGACCGAAAAGTTGCTTTTATTCGGTGGTGCCATTCAAGAGGCCGGAGCCGTTAAAAGCAATAAAATCAAAAAATCGGCCACAAGTGACTTCATGGAAATCGAGCGCCAGAGAGGTATTTCGGTGGCTACTTCTGTTTTAGCATTTATCTACAAAGACAAAAAAATCAATATCCTGGATACCCCCGGACACAAAGATTTTGCAGAGGATACCTTTCGCACACTAACTGCGGTGGATAGCGTAATCGTTGTGATTGATGTGGCCAAAGGGGTGGAGGAGCAAACCGAAAAACTGGTCGAGGTTTGCCGGATGCGTAATATTCCCATGATTGTTTTCATCAACAAATTGGATCGCGAGGGTAAAGATGCATTCGACCTTTTGGACGAAGTGGAACAAAAGCTTGGCCTCACGGTTACGCCATTGAGTTTTCCCATTGGGATGGGCTACGATTTTAAGGGTATCTACAACATCTACGAAAAAAACATCAACCTATTCAGCGGGAACAGCAAAAAAAATATTGAGGAAACCATCGCTTTTGACGACCTCAACAATCCAGAATTGGAAAAAATCATCGGTACCAAAGCCGCTGAGGAACTTCGTGGCAACTTGGAACTTGTGGAGGGAGTATATCCCGAATTTGACAAAGAAGCTTATTTGAAGAGTGAATTACAGCCTGTATTTTTTGGCTCGGCCTTAAATAATTTTGGGGTAAGGGAACTGTTGGACTGCTTTGTAAATATTGCCCCCTCTCCGCGTCCCAAAAAAGCTGAGGAGCGCTTGGTGCAGGCCAACGAAAAGGATTTTTCGGGCTTTGTATTTAAGATCCATGCCAACATGGACCCTAAACACCGGGACCGATTGGCTTTCGTGAAGATTGTATCGGGAACCTTTGAAAGAAACACTCCCTATTTGCATGTAAGACAAGGGAAAAAGTTGAAATTCTCGAGCCCCAATGCCTTTTTTGCCGAGAAAAAAGAAATTGTGGATGTTTCATACCCCGGGGATATTGTAGGACTCCACGATACGGGCAACTTTAAGATCGGGGATACCTTGACCAGTGGTGAAGAATTACATTATAAAGGTATACCAAGCTTCTCGCCAGAACACTTTAGGTACATCAACAATGCCGACCCCATGAAGGCCAAACAATTGTACAAAGGTATTGACCAGCTGATGGACGAAGGAGTAGCCCAGTTGTTTACCTTGGAAATGAATGGAAGAAAAGTAATCGGTACCGTTGGGGCCTTACAGTATGAGGTAATCCAATATCGTTTGGAGCACGAATATGGGGCCAAATGTACCTATGAAAACTTTCCCGTACACAAAGCCTGTTGGGTAGAACCCGAAGATGAGAAAAGTGAAGAGTTCCAAGAATTTAAGCGAGTAAAACAGAAGTTTTTGGCCACTGACAAAAAAGGGCAGCTGGTATTTTTGGCAGATTCTCCGTTTTCCTTGCAAATGACCCAACAAAAATACCCTTCCGTAAAACTGCACTATACTTCGGAATTCGAATAGTCTTCCCACGGTTGACACACCCGTAGACCACTGTAGACGAATTGGTTGCACTCACCATGTAAGTTTTTTTCGTACCTTGATTTGAGTAACCAATAAATAATCAAATTATGAATACATCGGTAAAACCGCCTGTTTGGTTTTGGGTGGTAAGTGTTATTGCACTCTTATGGAATCTACTGGGAGTGATGAACTACCTTAAACAGGCTTTTAATCAAGTTGCCCTAATGGAAGCCATGGACCAAGCGCAACGTGAGGTATTTGAAGGAATTCCTGCATGGGCCACTGCCGCCTTTGCCATTGCAGTTTTTTCTGGAACCTTGGCATCCATCGGTCTTTTAGTACGAAAAAAATGGGCACGTCCGCTTTTTATCGTCTCCTTGGTAGCCGTTGTGATACAATTTGCACATTGGCTATTTATTTCCAATGCCGTGGAAGCGTTTGGGCCGTCTACCTATGGCATGCCAATAGTGGTCGTCCTTATAGGCATCTACTTGATTTTCTTTGCTAAAAAGGGAATTGAGAAGGGCTGGTTAAAATAAAAAAGGCCCCTAAACGGGGCTTTTCTATGCTTCACCAGTAGGGCCAAAATTTAATGGAATGGCCGGCTGTTCGTAATCCTGTATGGTGCCGTGTGTCTTTTCAAAACGGCTTACATTATCATTGAGTGCCTTTAGCAGCTTTTTGGCATGCTGGGGCGTCAAAATAATCCTGCTCTTTACTTTCGCCTTGGGAGCGCCGGGCATCAAGCTAATAAAATCCACAACGAACTCCGATACGGAATGGTTGATGATGGCCAGATTGGAATAGGTCCCCTCTGCCGTTTTCTCATCCAACTCTATATTGATCTGCTTTTGTTTTTTCTTGTCTTCCGCCATAATGTCTTAAAAGAAAAACCCCGGCCTTTCGGCCAGGGTTTGTTGTTATTTAGAATTTGAATTCCTCTTTTCGGGCCATGATTTCATCGTACTCCTCTTTGGAACCTACAATGATGCTATCATAATCCCTCATACCGGTACCGGCAGGAATCTTATGTCCTACAATCACATTCTCTTTCAATCCTTCCAAGCTATCCACTTTACCGCTTACAGCAGCTTCGTTTAATACTTTAGTGGTTTCCTGGAACGATGCTGCAGAGATGAATGACTTAGTCTGCAACGACGCTCTTGTGATACCTTGCAAGATAGGTGTTGCAGTGGCTGCAACCGCATCTCTTGCCGTTACCAAGGTCTTGTCCTCTCTTCTTAGAATCGAGTTCTCGTCCCTTAGTTCACGTACGGTCAAGATCTGTCCTGGTTTCAATCGTTCTGAATCACCTGCATCCTCAACAACTTTTTTACCGAAAATCTCATCGTTCTCGTTGATAAAGTCGTCTTTGTGCACCAATTGATTCTCCAAGAAAATAGTATCTCCTGGATCTTCGATTTTCACCTTTCTCATCATTTGTCTTACAACAACCTCAAAGTGCTTATCGTTGATTTTCACACCTTGTAAACGGTATACTTCCTGTACTTCGTTCACCAAGTATTGCTGTACCGCAGATGGTCCTTTAATGGCCAAAATATCTTCTGGTGTAATGGAACCATCGGACAATGGCATACCTGCACGTACGTAGTCATTCTCCTGAACCAAAATTTGGTTGGACAATTTGACCAAGTACTTTTTGATATCGCCTGTCTTGGACTCGATAATGATTTCACGGTTACCTCGCTTAATCTTACCGAAGGATACCACACCATCAATTTCGGATACCACTGCCGGGTTGGATGGGTTACGGGCTTCGAAAAGCTCGGTTACCCTTGGAAGACCACCGGTAATATCCCCTGCCTTGGCAGATTTACGTGGGATTTTCACCAAAATCTTACCTTCCTTCACCTTTTCACCGTCATCGATCATCAAGTGGGAACCTACTGGTAGGTTGTAGGATCGCAATGTTTCACCTTTACCATCTTTGATCAACAAGGTTGGAATCAACTTCTTGTTTCTGGTCTCGGAAATTACCTTTTCTTGGAAACCGGTTTGTTCATCGATTTCAACTTGGTACGTAACCCCTTGCTCGATATTCTCGTAAGCGATTTCACCAGAGAACTCGGAAACGATGACACCGTTATAAGGATCCCATTCACAAATCACAGTTCCTTTGGTTATCTTCTCACCATTCTTGATGTACAATTGAGAACCATAAGGAATGTTATTAGTACTTAGGGTAATTCCAGTTTTTGGATCTACGATTTTCACTTCAGAAGTACGGGAAATCACGATGTTGGTTTTGCTTCCATCGCTACCCTGACCTTCTACAACACGCAAGTCCTCGATTTCGGCGATACCGTCGAATTTGGATTCCAACTTGTTGTCCTCAGAAATGTTACCTGCAATACCACCCACGTGGAAGGTACGCAAGGTCAACTGTGTACCAGGCTCTCCAATAGATTGTGCAGCAACCACACCAACGGCCTCACCTCTTTGTACCATTTTGTTGGTCGCAAGGTTTCTACCGTAACACTTGGCACAGATACCTTGAGCTGCCTCACAGGTCAACGGTGAGCGTACTTCTATCTTTTCAATTGGAGCTGCCTCAACCCTTTTCACATCGACCTCGTTGATTTCTTGGCCTGCTCTTAGGATCAATTCTTCGGTCAATGGGTTGTACACATCATGCAACGATACCCTACCCAAGATTCTTTCACCCAAGGTTTCAACAATCTCCTCATTTTTCTTCAATGGTTCTACCTCGATACCTCTCAAGGTTCCACAATCCTCGCTATTCACGATTACGTCTTGTGAAACGTCCACCAAACGTCTGGTCAAGTAACCCGCATCCGCTGTTTTCAAAGCGGTATCCGCAAGACCTTTACGCGCACCGTGGGTAGAGATAAAGTATTCCAAAATCGACAATCCTTCCTTAAAGTTGGAAAGAATCGGGTTTTCGATAATTTCACCACCACCTGCAGTAGATTTTTTCGGTTTGGCCATCAATCCACGCATACCGGTCAACTGGCGAATCTGCTCTTTGGACCCCCTCGCACCGGAATCCAACATCATATACACAGAGTTGAATCCTTGCTTGTCCTCACGAATTCGCTTCATGGCCAATTCGGTCAACATGGCATTGGTGGATGTCCAAACGTCGATTACCTGGTTGTAACGTTCGTTATTGGTGATAAGACCCATGTTATAGTTCATCATAATGCCATCGACTTGCTCGTTGGCATCGGCGATCATCTCCTGCTTTTCGGCTGGAATGATGATATCCCCCAAACTAAAGGATAGACCACCTTTGAAGGCGAAATCGTATCCCATGGCCTTGATTTTATCCAAGAATTCAGCAGTGGTAGGTACATCGGTCACCGCAAGAATATCCCCAATAATGTTCCTTAGGGCTTTCTTGTTCAACACTTGGTTGATGAATCCTGCTTGTTCTGGCACTACGGTGTTGAACAAGACACGACCCACAGTGGTTTCGATGATTTTGTACACCAACTCACCTTCTTCGTTAAAGTCCTTGGCCCTTACCTTAATACCCGCATTAAGCGATACTTTTTTCTCGTTGAAGGCAATTTCCACTTCCTCGGAAGAATAGAAGGTCAAGCCTTCACCTGCAACAGGCTCCTCCTCGGTGGACTTTTTCTCTTTGGTCATATAGTACAATCCCAAAACCATATCCTGCGATGGTACGGTAATCGGAGAACCGTTGGCAGGGTTAAGGATGTTCTGCGAAGCCAACATCAACAGTTGTGCTTCCAAAATGGCCTCTGGCCCCAATGGCAAGTGAACTGCCATCTGATCCCCATCAAAATCCGCGTTGAATGCGGTACACGCCAAGGGGTGCAAACGAATCGCCTTACCTTCGATAAGTTTAGGCTGGAACGCTTGGATACCCAATCGGTGCAATGTGGGGGCACGGTTCAATAGTACCGGGTGTCCTTTTAGGACGTTTTCAAGAATATCCCAAACTACAGGCTCTTTCTTGTCGATAATCTTTTTGGCAGATTTAACGGTCTTTACAATACCACGCTCGATCAACTTACGGATGATGAACGGTTTGTAAAGTTCGGCTGCCATATCTTTTGGAAGACCACATTCGTACAATTTCAATTCCGGTCCAACGACGATTACGGAACGAGCGGAGTAATCCACACGTTTACCCAACAAGTTTTGACGGAAACGACCTTGCTTACCTTTCAAAGAATCGGAAAGGGATTTTAACGGTCTGTTCGATTCTGTTTTTACCGCAGATGCTTTTCTGGTGTTATCGAAAAGGGAATCCACCGCTTCCTGAAGCATACGTTTTTCGTTCCTCAAGATCACTTCTGGTGCCTTGATTTCCATCAAACGCTTCAAACGGTTGTTACGGATGATTACCCTTCGGTACAAATCGTTCAAATCGGATGTGGCAAAACGACCACCATCCAACGGCACCAACGGACGCAATTCTGGTGGAATCACAGGAATCACTTTCATGATCATCCACTCTGGGTTATTCTCCCTGTTTCCTTGTGATTCACGCAAAGCCTCTACCACTTGAAGACGCTTCAAGGCCTCAGTCTTACGCTGCTTTGATGTTTCTGTGTTTGCCTTGTGACGAAGTTCGTAGGACAATTGTTCCAAATCGATTCTGGATAATAGGTCTATCAAACATTCGGCACCCATTTTGGCGATGAACTTATTGGGGTCGGTATCCTCCAAGTATTGGTTCTCTGTAGGAAGCGTTTCCAAAATGTTCAAATACTCCTCTTCGGTCAAGAAATCCATTTTGTGGATTTCGTCACCTTCAGGTCCTTTGGCAATACCTGGCTGGATGACCACATACCTTTCGTAGTAAATGATCATGTCCAACTTTTTGGATGGCAATCCCAAAAGGTACCCTATTTTGTTGGGCAGCGAACGGAAGTACCAGATGTGCGCTACGGGAACCACAAGGTTAATGTGGCCCACACGGTCCCTACGTACCTTTTTCTCCGTCACTTCAACACCACAACGGTCACAAACGATACCACGATAACGGATTCTCTTGTACTTACCGCAAGCACACTCATAATCCTTTACAGGACCAAAGATACGCTCGCAGAACAATCCATCACGCTCTGGTTTGTGCGTTCTGTAGTTAATGGTTTCGGGTTTCAACACTTCCCCACGGGACTCGGCCAAAATTGACTCTGGAGAGGCCAATCCTATGGAAATCTTGTTGAACCTTTTTTGTGCGTTATTATCTTTTATTCTAGCCATAACAATATGGTGATGATATAATTAATGTAATGATAGTATTCTACTCTTCCAAACGGATATCCAAGCCCAAACCTTTAAGTTCGTGCATCAATACGTTGAAAGATTCTGGCAATCCAGGTTCTGGCATGGTCTCACCTTTTACGATGGTCTCGTAGGTCTTGGCCCTTCCGATTACATCATCCGACTTAACGGTCAATATCTCCCTAAGGGTAGATGATGCGCCGTAGGCTTCCAATGCCCAAACTTCCATCTCTCCAAAACGTTGACCACCGAACTGTGCCTTACCACCCAATGGTTGCTGTGTGATCAAGGAGTATGGTCCAATCGATCTTGCGTGCATCTTATCGTCCACCATGTGGCCCAATTTCAGCATGTAGATCACACCTACGGTTGCACGTTGGTCAAAACGCTGACCTGTTCCACCGTCATACAGATAGGTATGTCCAAATCTTGGAACACCGGCTTCATCGGTAAGCTTGTTGATCTCGTCCAGCGAAGCTCCGTCGAAAATTGGTGTCGCATATTTCTGACCCAACTTCAATCCGGCCCAACCCAATACGGTTTCGTAGATCTGACCGATGTTCATCCTTGAAGGTACACCAAGTGGGTTCAATACAATGTCCACTGGGGTTCCATCTTCCAAGAACGGCATATCCTCTTGACGCACGATACGTGCAACGATACCTTTGTTACCGTGACGACCCGCCATTTTATCACCAACTTTTAGCTTACGCTTTTTGGCGATGTACACCTTGGCCAACTTCATGATACCTGCAGGAAGCTCATCCCCTACGGATATGGTAAACTTGTCCCTTCTCAGGTTACCTTGAATATCGTTCAATTTGATTTTGTAGTTGTGCAACAGATCGGCCACCAATGCATTGGTCTTGTCGTCCGTTGTCCAGCTACCTCCTACCAAGTGAGCGAAATCATCTACGGCGTTCAACATTTTGATGGTGTATTTCTTTCCTTTTGGAAGTACTTCTTCACCCAAATCGTTGATGACGCCTTGTGATGTTTTCCCGCTGATCAATCCGAACAACTTCTCGATCAATACATCTTTCAGTTGTTGGAATTTCACTTCGTAGTCCATCTCCAATCTTGCAATGGCTTCTTTGTCTTCAGAACGCTTTCTCTTGTCCTTAATGGAACGTGAGAACAATTTCTTGTCGATTACCACACCTCTCAAGGATGGAGAAGCTTTCAATGAAGCGTCTTTTACGTCACCTGCCTTGTCACCAAAGATGGCACGCAATAGTTTTTCTTCCGGTGTTGGATCGGATTCTCCTTTTGGAGTAATCTTACCGATCAGAATGTCACCAGGCTTCACTTCGGCACCGATACGGATCATACCGTACTCGTCCAAATCCTTGGTAGCCTCTTCGGAAACGTTTGGAATATCGTTGGTCAACTCCTCCGCACCCAATTTGGTATCCCTTACTTCCAAGGAATACTCATCGATATGGATGGAGGTAAAGATATCCTCACGTACCACTTTTTCGGAAATCACGATCGCATCCTCAAAGTTGTATCCTTTCCAAGGCATAAAGGCAACCTTCATGTTTCTACCCAAGGCCAATTCACCTTTTTCGGTAGCGTAACCTTCGCAAAGCACCTGACCTTTTTTCACCTTGTCGCCTTTCTTCACAATAGGCTTCAAGTTGATACTGGTCCCTTGGTTTGTTTTTCTAAACTTCACCAATTGGTAGGTCTTCGAGTCTTCGTCGAAACTTACCAAGCGCTCTTCGTCGGTCCTATCATATTTTATGGTAATCTTCTGTGAATCCACATATTCCACGACCCCGTCTCCTTCGGCATTGATTAATACCCTGGAATCGGTAGCTACCTGTCTTTCAAGACCCGTACCCACGATTGGAGATTCTGGTCTCAACAATGGTACGGCTTGGCGCATCATGTTCGATCCCATCAAGGCACGGTTCGCATCATCGTGCTCCAAGAATGGAATCAAGGAAGCCGAAATGGATGCAATCTGATTCGGGGCAACGTCGGTATATTTTACCTCTGTTGGGTCCACCACTGGGAAATCCCCTTCTTCACGTGCGATTACTTTTTCTCTTTCAATGGTGCCATCATCTCCTAATGGAATGTTGGCTTGGGCAATCTTCATTCCCTCTTCCTCCTCTGCACTTAGATAGATGTGGTTTTTGGTATCCACTTTTCCATCTTCCACTTTTCGGTAAGGGGTTTCCAAGAAGCCCATATTGTTCACCTTGGCAAATACGGACAAGGAAGAGATCAAACCAATGTTCGGTCCTTCAGGTGTCTCGATCGGACACAATCTTCCGTAATGGGTGTAGTGAACGTCACGCACCTCGAAACCAGCTCTTTCTCGGGAAAGACCTCCCGGCCCTAGTGCGGACAATCTTCTTTTGTGTGTAATCTCGGCCAACGGGTTGGTCTGGTCCATGAACTGGGACAACTGGTTGGTACCGAAGAAAGAGTTGATCACGGATGACAAGGTCTTCGCGTTGATCAAATCAATCGGGGTAAACACCTCGTTGTCACGTACGTTCATACGCTCACGGATGGTACGCGCCATACGCGCCAAACCTACGCCGAACTGCTGGGACAATTGTTCCCCAACGGTTCTTACACGACGGTTGGACAAGTGATCGATATCATCAATCTCCGCTTTGGAGTTGATCAACTCGATCAAATATTTAATGATGGTGATGATATCTTCCTTGGTCAACACTTGTTTGTCCATTCCGATATCCAATCCCAACTTCTTGTTCATTCGGTAACGACCTACTTCACCAAGATTGTAACGTTGGTCGGAGAAGAACAATTTGTCGATAATACCACGAGCGGTCTCCTCATCTGGCGGCTCGGCATTACGCAATTGTCGGTAAATGTGCTCTACCGCTTCCTTTTCGGAGTTGGTAGGATCCTTTTGCAAGGTGTTGTGGATAATGGCATAGTCGGATTGCGCATTGTTCTCCTTGTGAAGCAAAATGGTCTTCACATCGGCATCAATGATCTCATCGATATGCTCTTTTTCCAAAATGGTATCACGATCCAATACAATTTCGTTTCTTTCGATGGAAACCACTTCTCCTGTATCCTCGTCCACGAAATCCTCATGCCAAGTGTTCAACACCCTAGCGGCCAGTTTACGGCCCAATACTTTTTTGAGCCCGCTCTTGGAAACTTTTACTTCTTCCGAAAGGTCGAAGATTTCCAAAATGTCCTTGTCCCTTTCAAAACCGATGGCTCGGAACAATGTGGTTACGGGCAACTTTTTCTTCCTATCGATGTAGGCGTACATCACCGAGTTGATATCGGTGGCAAATTCGATCCAAGATCCTTTGAACGGGATTACCCTGGCCGAATACAATTTTGTTCCATTTGCGTGGAAAGATTGTCCAAAGAAAACCCCTGGAGATCTGTGCAACTGGGATACTACAACACGTTCCGCACCGTTGATTACAAAGGTTCCACTTGGCGTCATGTAAGGGATGGTACCCAAGTACACATCCTGTACGATGGTCTCGAAATCTTCGTGTTCTGGATCGGTACAGTACAATTTTAGACGCGCCTTGAGAGGAACGCTATAGGTGAGTCCACGCTCGATACATTCTTGGATGGAGTATCTTGGCGGATCAATGAAGTAATCCAAAAACTCAAGTACGAACTGGTTTCTGGTATCGGTGATTGGAAAATTCTCCATGAAGGTGTTGTAGAGACCTTCGTTTCCTCTTTCGTCAGATTTAGTTTCAAGCTGGAAAAAGTCTTGGAACGATTTTATCTGAATGTCCAAGAAATCCGGGTATTCCGGTATGTTCTTAGCGGATGCGAAATTAACTCTTTCAATAGTGTTTGTGAACATCTATGGACAAATTTTGATCGTGAATACTATGTGGGTTCGTGTACGGCTTTATACACTCCTTATATAAATAGGCTAAGGTCTAACCAAAAAATGGAAAGACCTTAACCAAGTTCTAATGGGAAAAGCGATTATTTAAGCTCAACTTCTGCTCCTGCTTCTTCCAATGATTTTTTGATACCTTCTGCTTCGTCTTTGGAAATACCTTCCTTAACAGCTTTTGGTGCGCTGTCTACGATGTCCTTAGCTTCTTTCAAACCAAGACCGGTCAATTCCTTAACCAATTTTACAACTGCCAATTTAGAACCACCAGCAGCGGTAAGGATTACATCGAATTCAGTTTTTTCCTCAGCAGCTTCTTCACCTCCACCAGCGGCAGCACCACCAGCAACGGCTACTGCAGCAGCAGCAGGCTCGATACCATATTCTTCTTTTAAAATGTCGGCCAACTCATTTACTTCTTTTACCGTAAGGTTTACCAACTGTTCTGCAAAATCTTTCAAATCTGCCATTTTTCTATCGTTTAATAAAAATGTTTAAAAATATACTTAGTTTATTGTGCGCGAATTATTCTCTTTCAGATAGGGTTTTAAGGATACCTGCCAATTTACCACCTCCGGACTTAAGACCAGAAATAACGTTCTTGGCGGGAGATTGCAACAATCCGATGATATCCCCGATAACTTCCTCTTTGGACTTGATTTCAACAAGTGCATCAAGGTAATTATCCCCGATGTAGATGGCCTCTTCAATGAAGGCGCCTTTCAATACGGGCTTATCTGATTTTTTTCTAAAGTTCTTGATAAGTTTCGCAGGTGCGTTCCCGGTTTCGGACAACATCAAAGATGTATTGCCTTTCAATACTTCGGGAAGTTCACCAAATTCCTTATCAGAAGCTTCCATTGCTTTTGCAAGCAAGGTGTTCTTTACGACCGCAAGCTTAATGTTCGCCTTAAAACACGCCCTTCTTAAGTTGGAGGTGTCCACGGCATTCAATCCTGATATATCCGCCAAATAAATATTTGGGTTATCAGCCAACTGTGCAGTCAAGTCTTTTATTACTGTTGCTTTTTCTTCTCTTGTCATAGTTAAAAAAATTGAACTACCAGTTATTGAACTGCTTTTGGATCTAATTGAACACTAGGACTCATGGTACTGGACAAGTAAATACTCTTCATGTACACACCTTTTGCAGCAGAAGGCTTCATTTTGATAAGGGTGTCGATCAACTCCCTTGCATTTCCTGCGATTTTGTCCGCAGAGAATGAAGCTTTTCCGATTGCAGCGTGTACAATTCCGGTTTTGTCCACTTTAAAGTCTATCTTACCGGCCTTTACATCAGATACTGCTTTTGCAACATCCATGGTTACTGTTCCGGTCTTTGGATTGGGCATTAAGCCCCTTGGTCCCAAAATTCTACCTAGTGGTCCCAATTTACCCATAACGCTTGGCATGGTGATGATGACATCAACATCGGTCCAACCGTTTTTGATTTTCTCCAAATATTCGTCCAATCCTACAAAGTCAGCACCAGCTTCTTTGGCCTCTGCTTCTTTGTCTGGAGTCACCAATGCCAAAACTTTTACGTCCTTACCTGTTCCGTGGGGAAGGGTAACAACACCACGCACCATTTGGTTGGCTTTTCTTGGGTCTACGCCCAAACGAACTGCCAAATCAATGGAAGCGTCAAATTTTACATTGGTTATTTCTTTTACTAAAGCTGATGCCTCTTCCAATGTATAGAGCTTGTTCTTGTCTATCTTGGCATGGGCCTCTTTCTGCTTTTTAGTCAATTTTGCCATTTCTTAATTGCTTTCAGATTTTAAAAAGGTCTAGTTCCGGCTATTTTCAGACCCATAGATCTTGCAGTACCTGCAACCATACTCATTGCAGACTCCACGGTAAAGGCATTCAAATCCGCCATTTTATCTTCGGCGATTGCTTTTACTTGATCCCAGGTTACCGAACCATTCTTAACCCTGTTAGGTTCTCCCGATCCTTTTTTAATCTTGGCTGCTTCCATCAATTGAACTGCCGCAGGTGGTGTTTTTACAACAAACTCGAAAGATTTGTCTTTGTAAACGGTGATAACAACAGGTAAAACTTTACCCTGTTTGTCCTGTGTACGCGCATTAAACTGCTTACAGAACTCCATGATGTTAACACCAGCAGCACCTAAGGCGGGTCCAACCGGTGGCGATGGGTTCGCAGCACCTCCCCTAACTTGTAATTTAACTACCTTATCTACTTCTTTTGCCATTGTTTCTAATTAAATTTAAAGTGTGTCAATTGGAAGCAACACAGCTTTATATATGTAACAGCTCTTGTTATACTTTTTCTACTTGCATATAGCTGAGCTCCAATGGTGTCTTTCTTCCGAAAATCTTCACCATTACCTCTAGCTTACGCTTTTCCTCGTTGATTTTTTCCACGGTTCCATTGAATCCGTTGAAAGGTCCATCGATTACCTTGACCGTTTCGCCCAATACAAATGGGATTGCAACATTGTCCGTATTCACGGCCAATTCATCCACCTTACCAAGCATACGGTTTACTTCTGACTTTCTTAGCGGAATGGGGTCACCTCCTTTAACTTCTCCCAAAAAACCGATAACATTGGTTATGGAACGAATAATGTGGACCATTTCACCGCCAAGATTGGCCTTGATCATGATATATCCTGGAAAGTAAACCCGTTCTTTGTTGATTTTCTTTCCATTTCTGATCTGAACAACTTTTTCGGTAGGTACCAGAACTTCATCAAGATAGTCGCCAAAACCGGCGCGCTCTACCTCGCTTTCAATATAGCCCTTGATCTTGTTCTCTTGACCACTGACCGCTCTTACTACATACCATTTTTTCTCCAGAACCTCAGACATATCGACCGATCTTTACCCTATTAATTTTTCAAAATACAATGTGATCAAATTACTGAACAAGGAATCCACGCCCCAAGTTGCCAAAGCAAACAAGATGGAAAATACAGCTACGATTACCATAAGGTTTGAGGCTTTACCTCTTTCCAACCAGGTAACATTGTTCTTTAATTCTTCAAATGATTCCTTTATGTAAGTGACCATGATTTATGTATTTTGTACTTGCATGCTTCGACTGTGCTCAGCACAGGCTCCGGAGAGCTGTTTACCTTATCATGCTAATGTCTTTAACTTTTGCACGGGAGGAGAGACTCGAACTCCCGACACCTGGTTTTGGAGACCAGTGCTCTACCAACTGAGCTACACCCGTTTATATTTACACTGAAAGGTATCCCGAAGAAATCGGGACACCCTTGAGTGCAATTTTATAGTAATCGAATCTTAATCTAGAATCTCGGTAACCTGACCAGCACCTACTGTTCTACCACCTTCACGGATAGCGAAACGTAGACCTACGCTCAATGCGATAGGCTGAATCAAATCAACAGTGATTGTCAAGTTATCTCCAGGCATTACCATTTCAACACCATCAGGCAAGTTAATGTTACCTGTTACGTCAGTTGTACGAACGTAGAACTGAGGACGGTAGTTGTTGTGGAATGGAGTGTGACGTCCACCTTCTTCTTTTTTCAAGATATACACCTCTGCTTTGAATTTAGCGTGAGGCTTAACAGAGCCTGGCTTACAGATTACCATTCCTCTTTTGATATCGGATTTCTCGATACCCCTCAAAAGAAGACCTACGTTATCTCCAGCTTCTCCTCTATCCAAAATCTTACGGAACATCTCAACACCAGTAATGGTAGAAGACAATTTCTCAGCACCCATACCAATGATATCTACAGGGTCACCTGTGTTGGCAACACCAGTTTCGATACGACCAGTTGCTACGGTACCACGACCAGTAATGGTGAATACATCTTCGATTGGCATAAGGAATGGCTTATCAACCTCACGTGTTGGCTCCTCGATCCAAGAATCAACAGCCTCCATCAATTCCATTACAGTATCAACCCATTTTTGCTCTCCGTTCAAAGCACCAAGTGCAGAACCAGAGATTACAGGTCCGTTGTCACCATCGTACTCATAGAAAGAAAGCAATTCCCTTACTTCCATTTCAACAAGCTCCAATAGCTCCTCATCGTCCACCATGTCAACTTTGTTCAAGAAAACAACGATACGTGGAATACCTACCTGACGACCCAAAAGGATGTGCTCACGAGTTTGTGGCATTGGACCATCTGTTGCGGCAACCACCAAAATAGCACCGTCCATTTGGGCAGCACCTGTAACCATGTTCTTTACGTAATCCGCGTGACCAGGACAGTCAACGTGAGCGTAGTGACGGTTAGCAGTTTGGTACTCAACGTGTGAAGTGTTGATAGTAATACCTCTTTCTTTTTCTTCTGGCGCGTTGTCGATGGAGTCAAAGCTTCTAAGCTCAGACAAACCAGCGTTTGCCAATACAGTGGTAATAGCAGCAGTCAATGTTGTTTTACCGTGATCCACGTGTCCAATGGTACCAATATTTAAGTGGGGTTTGGAACGATCAAAAGTTTCCTTTGCCATTTTAAAATAATTTTAATCTTAGTTTATATTAGTGTACAAATCGTTTTGAGCCAATGAGGGGATTTGAACCCCTGACCTCTTCCTTACCAAGGAAACGCTCTACCCCTGAGCTACACCGGCCTATGGGTTATCAGGTTTAGAGTTTAAAAGTTACAAGTCTAGCTCGTTAAAACTTCAACCTTCGTCTTGAAACCGCAGTTTCAAATTTAGAGCGGGAGACCGGGTTCGAACCGGCGACATTCAGCTTGGAAGGCTGACGCTCTACCAACTGAGCTACTCCCGCATTTTTTTGGGCCCAAACCCAAACATTCCATTATTTCAAAAAACCTTTTATCCCAATTGTTCCGACGAACAATCTTTGTGGGGGGAGCAGGATTCGAACCTGCGAAGGTAAAAACCAACAGATTTACAGTCTGTCCTCGTTGGCCGCTTGAGTATCCCCCCGCCTTATTTTCAGTAATTTACGAGCCGATAGAGGGACTCGAACCCACGACCTGCTGATTACAAATCAGCTGCTCTAGCCAGCTGAGCTATATCGGCATTTCACCGCTTTTTATTCACTAAAAAAGCCCGCTATTTCTAACGGACTGCAAATGTATATATTTATATTTTAATTCAAAATAAATTTTGAAAAATTTTCGTCAGGCGTTCGCCCTCATCTTTTCCTTCTTTTTCACCAATTGTCTTTCCAAGGAACTACAGGCGGAATCCACAGCCTCCTCAAAGGACTTGCATTGTTTTTTTACCATGATTTTATCCCTGGGGATGAACACCATGATTTCCACAATCTTATTTTCTTTTGCACTTGTGTTTTCCACTTTGAGATACACATCCGATTCAATGACCTTGTCATAGAACAATTCCATCTTGTCCATTCGCTTTTGGATAAAGTCAATGAGTTTACCATCAGCTGTAAAATTTACCGATTGTGCGTTTACTTTCATAAGACGACGTTTTTAGTACTGTCCGGGACAGTGAAGTTAAACAATACAAGAATGCTACTTCTTGTTTCTTGGATGGGCCTTCTGGTGTACCTTCTTGAGTTCGGCAATACTGTTGTGCGTGTACACTTGCGTAGATGCCAAACTTGAATGACCCAATAGTTCCTTTACGGAATTTAAATCTGCCCCCCTGTTCAGCAAGTGCGTTGCAAAGGTGTGCCTGAGTATGTGTGGACTCTTTTTTACCTTGGGGGACACCAAACTAAAATACTTATTTATAGTTCGATAAACAAGCGTTTCATAAATTTTAAGACCTTCTTTTGTTAAAAATAGATACTGCGAATCGACTACCTTTTCCAACTTGGAGCGTTCTTCCAAATAGCTCTTGATTTGCTCCACAGTAGAGGACAAGATGGGAACGATACGCTCTTTGTTCCGTTTGCCCAGCACTTTGAGCGCATTACCGGAAAAGTCAATATCCGTAACCCTTAAGTTCACAAGCTCAGCCCTTCGCATTCCCGTGGCATACAACAGTTCGATGATGAGCTTATCACGGATGCCTTCAAAATCATCTTCAAAAGGAATTTCGGAGAGTATGGTATCCATCTCCATTTCAGAAAACGGCACCTCTACCTTTTGACTGGTTTTAAGCGCCTTGTGCTTGACCAAGGGGGAGACGGTAATGTCACCGACCTTCAACAAAAAACGGTAGTAGGCCTGAAGTGACGAAATCTTCCTGTTGATACTCCTATTGTAAACTCCTTGCTCCGATAAATGAACGATCCAATTCCTGATCAAGGGGTAAGAAACAGTTGCGATATCCTGTTCATCATACTGCTCCTTGCAGAAGCCCGAAAAGCTTTTCAAATCCCTCTCGTACGCCTTGATGGTATGTTGGGAGTAGTTCTTCTCCAATCTCAAATAGGATATGAAAGCAGACAGCGACATATATCAAAGGTAACGATTCAATAATGTATAGATATAAAACGAAAAATCCCGTTCCAATATTGGAACGGGATGGATATATTTTTGTTGAAGCTGTAAGCCTATACTTCTTCTTGGTCCCTAAGACCTTGAATGTACTGTGCTTTTTGAATTTGCGCTCTACGCTCCACAGAAGGTTTGGTGAACTGCTGTCTTGATCTTAACTGACGCATGGTACCTGTTCTGTCGAACTTACGTTTGAAACGCTTCAAAGCTCTATCGATGTTTTCTCCTTCTTTTACTGGTATAATTAACATGGGCTACAACCTCCTTTCTTTAAAATTTTGGTCTGCAAATATACAAATGAAATTCAATGGGTAAAGAAATATTTTACTTTTTTGATTCTTCCTACACCATTCGCTTTTTGTACTCCTTTTTATCCACAATGATCTTGGCCAAAATTTCCCTCAAAATTTCCGAGGTACCTCCCCCGATGGGACCCAACCTACTGTCACGGCTCAAACGCGCCATCGGATAATCTTCGATGTAGCCATAACCGCCCAAAAACTGAAGACAATTATAAATGACCTCATCGGCCATTTTTGTGGATTTGAGCTTGGAAATGGTAGCCTCTTTCACCACATACGCACCCTTTTCCATTTGTGCTACGGTAGCGTAATTGAACTGTTTGCAAAGCAACATATCGGAATAAAGATCTACCAATCGATGGCGTAGTGCCTGGAATTGATCTATGGTTCTGCCAAAGGCCTCACGCTCGGACATGTATTGCAAAGCATAATCCAAGGCAAATTCCGCCCGGGCATGGGCATTTACGCCCATCACCAAACGCTCCAAGGCAAAAGCTTCCATGATGTAGGCAAAACCTTCGTTCTCCTCTCCCAATAGATTGGCGACCGGCACCTCTACATTGTCAAAAGCCAACTCTGCCGTATCTGAAGCACGCCAACCAAGCTTGTTCAGCTTGTTGGCAGAAACACCCTTGGCATTTCTGTCCATAATGAACATACTGATACCCTTATTTCCGGCATCCTTATCGGTTTTGGCAGCAAGTATGATGTAATCCCCATACACCCCGTTAGTGATGAAGGTTTTGGAACCGTTCACAATATAAACGTCCCCATTCTTCTCCGCAGTGGTTCGCATGGCTGCCACGTCGCTGCCCCCAAAAGGTTCAGAAACACCCAAACAACCAATTTTTTCGCCCAATACACTAGGCTCCAAATAAGCCCGTTTTTGCTCGTCGTTGGCCAATTTGTTCAAATAGGTCATGGCCAAGTACTGGTGGGCCCACATGGCCGCGGCAAAACCACCGGAATTTATTTTTTGTA
Source organism: Flagellimonas sp. MMG031 (assembly GCF_040112705.1). Taxonomy (NCBI): domain Bacteria; kingdom Pseudomonadati; phylum Bacteroidota; class Flavobacteriia; order Flavobacteriales; family Flavobacteriaceae; genus Flagellimonas; species Flagellimonas sp. MMG031. Next base: position 1,591,673 of record NZ_CP157804.1, on the reverse strand, counting down.
ATTCTTCGAGGAAAATAACAGTGTAAAAAAGGTCGAGGTCCAAACCGGAATACGACTCAGGGGTCATTAAACCAAAATACCCCATTTCGCCAAATTTGTTCCAAATAGCCCTATCTATCTTTCCGGTTTCCTCCCATTGTTCTATATGGGGAACTACTTCTTTCTGTAAAAAATCCTTTAAACTTTCGCGGAATAAGTTATGCTCTTCCGTGAAGTACATTTCGTTCATAGCAACTATTTTATAGAGACAAATATAACGCTATTCTATCTAGTTTTTCTGTTGGAAATCCGTCAACCTGACTTAAATCCCCAAACGATGCAAATAAACCATTTTTATCTCGATAGGCAACGATATTGAACGCCAAGGTCTTATTGATATAAACCAACTGGGACAACTCTTCCGAACTCGCTTTATTGACATTAATTTTTACCACAGTGGGAGGGTCTTGTACTTGAAATTTCCGTAAAGTCCTTTCCACTACTTCGGGCTGCAAACCGTACACATCGTACAATTGTTCGTTCACCAAAAAGCCGCCCAACCTATCCCTGAACTTTACAATTCTCTGGGATAAGGTGGCCCCAATACCATATATAGTTTCCAATTCCTCGGCTGTGGCCATGTTAAGGTCCTTGACTTGGGCCACAACAGGCTTTTCTGAAACCCGCTTTGATGTTGTTTTTGCCTTTCCTGCCCATTCCGGAAATTTGAAATAGGGTGCCATTTGATGCAAAAGGGAATCGGAGACTTGGGTAACTAGTTGAAATTCTTCCGCAGAATTCACAAAATTGCCCTCTTTTCTAAAAGCTGACAGTCTATCCCATTCGCTCGATGACAGCCCCAAGGTGTATGCCTTGTAATCGGAAATGTAATTCGGATTAAAAGGAAAAATCCTTTGGGATGCTTCAAACTGTTGGATTTTAAGGCTATCCAACTTGGACTGATCCACTGTATTCAGTACAAAATTATTTTTCAGGGGTGCTGGATTTGCTTTAACCAAATAATATACGCATTGAAGCAGAACCACTATCAGCAATAAAAAGAAAATCCCACTTCGTTCCTGTTTGTTGAACCTGAAGTGGGATTGTTTTCTCATTGTATGTTTATACGGAAAGGATTAGCTTTTCAACTTTTTAAAGAGTTGACCTGCCTTTAACTTCGTTAGATAACCATCCAAATCTTTGCGCACCTCACCGGACATGATATACAATCCTATAATGTTCGGGAAGGACATGGCCAAGATCATCATATCCGAAAAGTCCAGTACTGCACCCAAACTCACGGAGGCTCCAACAACTACAAATACCAAGAAAAGCATTTTGTAAATCATTTCCGAACGCTTGCTCTTTCCAAAAAGATAGGTCCAAGCCCTCATACCATAATAAGACCAGCTGATCATGGTGGAAAAGGCAAATAGGAATACCGCTAATGCCAACACGTAGGGGAACCAAGAAATTTGGCTACCAAAGGCATCGGAAGTCAATTGGGCTCCTGCCATTCCTTCCACTTCGTGCATTCCTGTGAAAATCAGAACCAAAGCGGTAAGGGTACACACCACTACGGTGTCGATAAACGGCTCCAACAAAGCCACAAATCCTTCGGATGGTGGATGGTTGGTTTTTGCCGCACTGTGCGCTATGGCAGCGGAACCTACACCAGCCTCATTCGAGAAGGCCGCGCGTTGGAACCCGATGACCAGAACACCCAGAATTCCACCTTTTAAGGCTGAAGGGCTGAATGCGCCATCGACGATCGCAGAAAACGCTGGGCCAATATTTTGAATGTTCATGATGATTACAGCCAAGGCGGCTACAATATAGATGGAAGCCATGATGGGCACAATCTTACCGGTCACTTTTGCAATACTGCTGATTCCACCGATAATCACCACACCTACCAAGATGGCAGTAACCACACCGAACCAAAATCCGTTACCGGCAAGCACTGGGAATTGTCCTGCCAATTGCTCAAAGGATTGATTGGCCTGGAACATGTTCCCTCCTCCAAAAGAGGCTCCCACGGCAAGCAATGCAAAAACACCTGCTAATACTTTTCCAAAACCTTTCAGGTTTCTTTTTTCCAGTCCGTAACGAAGGTAGTTCATCGGACCACCGAATACACGGCCATCAGGAAGGATATCACGATATTTTACCCCCAAGGTACACTCCACAAATTTGGAGGACATCCCTAGAAGACCACAAACAATCATCCAAAAAGTAGCCCCAGCTCCTCCCAAGGATACCGCAACGGCCACACCTGCGATATTACCCAAACCTACGGTACCGGAAACTGCGGTAGCCAAAGCCTGAAAGTGGGTTACCTGCCCAGGAGCATCCGGATCATCATACTTCCCTTTGGCAAGGTCAATCGAGTGTTTAAATCCTCGTATGTTGATGAAGCCCATTCGAAGGGTAAAGAACAACGCACCGAACACCAACCATATTACGATAAAAGGAATACCTTTAATAATGGGATCGCCATTGGGGTGCAACATCGCTACGGGCTCGTCGTACTCGATTTCGGCAAAATAATGTGCGCCCTGCTCAATAACGTGTTCTTGATTTTCGGAATTATAGATGACGTTGCCTTGCTTAACCTTTTGCACCAACTTTCCCTTGGCGTTGGCCTGAATGGTAATATCACCTCGTTTGTCGCTGGTAATAATGGCAACATCTTCCCCTTCAACAACACTTGCTCTGTTTTCCTTGAGCCATTCCTTTAAAATGAACTTATCTTGGGTTTCATTGCTCCAATCCGGAATACCGATCAATTTCACATCGGCGTAGGCTACGGGATCATAAATCCCTATCGCAGCAAAAGGGTCCCAAAATAAAACGGAGCCCAAACCGCCTACTGCAGGGGTCATGGTTCCGTTAAAGACTTCTGTGATGGATTGGGTTTCCACTGTAAATTCCTTGGTAACCGAATTACCGGCAGCGTCCGTGACCACCACAGTGTACGCGATGCCTTCTACAAGGCCTTGGGCCGATTTTGAAGTGAGCGGGGTTTCTTGATCGCTCCACTTATAGGTGTAGGGCTCTACCCCTCCATCTACTTCAAGCTCAATAGCCCCATCATTGATATTATCGGAAACATTATAGGTTTTGCCAACTACGGTCAATTCCTGTGCAAAACCAGTGGTTAGTGCAAAAAAAGACAATAGAAAAAGAAAATACTTCATATATTGAAATTAGTTAGTTTTCGGAATGGTAAAGGCAGCAATATCCAAAAAAAAATCAACGCTATCAAATTTTATGTTTTTTTAACTAACCAATCTGAAACATTTGATTTAATTTCCGTATTTGCTCGGGCCGCCCCAGCACGATTACCTTGCTTTTGGGCTGTAGAATGAGGTCTGCCTCTGGGTTGATGATGTAGTTTCCTTCGGGATCAATATAGCCGATGATGGTGCATCCCGTTTTCCTTCGAAGATCCAGATCGCGCAAAGAGTTGCAATCCATCTGGTCGGTAAAGTCTTCAATGCTGACCTCTTCCAAGTTGGTCGTATGCTCCCCCTCAATGGAAAGTTGATCCAAAAATGTAATCAAATCTGGCATTACCACCAATGAAGCCATATGGTCGCCCCCAATTTTATCGGGCATGATCACTTTATTGGCTCCGGCAAACTCCAATTTTTTTACAGAGGTGATTTGAGAGGCCCTACTAATGATGAAAAGGTCCTTATTGAGTTGCCTAGCGGATAGTACGATAAAGAGGTTGGCTGAATCATCGGGCACTGCCGTAATCAAATATTGTGCACGTTCGATGCCCGCCTGGATGAGCACATCATCCTCGTTGGCATCCCCTTCCACAAACAATACCGTTTCCTCATACCGATCAATAATTTCCTTATCCTTTTCTATAACCACAAAAGGCTTTTTATAGGCTATTAATTTTTCCGCTGCCTGCATACCGTTCCTACCAAAACCGCAGACCACCACATGGTTGGAAAGACTATCTATCTGTTTTTTCACTTTTTTCTTTTTTAGTAGTTCGAGCGAGTTTCTACCCAGAATATATTCCGTGACCACGGAAATGGCAAAACCAAAGATAAAAACACTGGTAACGATTAAAAATACGGTAAAAATCTTTGCATTGGCATCCAATGGCCTTACCTCCGAAAACCCGACCGTAGTAACCGTAATAATGGTCATGTAGATGGCCTCCACCCAAGTGAAATCGGATAGCATTTTATACCCGACCACCCCGAATACGAGCACCACCACCATTAAGGAAAGGGCCAATACTATTTTGGAGCGCATCAGTCTTATCATTGATTAAAGGTCAAATACAGAGGTTCTTTTGGTGTAAATCAAGTCTTTGATCCTTAGCCAAAATGCGATAAAAAGGTAAAGGGCAAAACCAAAACCCAAGGTCACAAAAGTCAAGTAAATGAAACTGGTACGTACCACACGGGCACGTATGCCCAAGCGTTCCGCAATCCGTCTACAGACCTCGAAACCGCGCTTTTGAAAATAATATAAGGTATCGTAAAACAAAGACATGGTTAAAATTATGTATTTCTATTTAATAATTGGGTGCCGATGGCGCATTGCATGCATTTATTTTTCGTGCAATAATTACTGTAAAGCTGCAATTTGGCCTGACTCTCCAAGGCGTTTTGTGTTTTTGCACCTATACGCCCAAAATTTTTGATGATGGAGTTGTCTTCCGCGTCCAGCTGGGACAACAGCTCAATCAAATCCTCGTTCATGTCCTGCCCTGTATATTTGGCATAACAGAATTTTAAGGGCAGCAGAACATTCATGATCAGAAGATCCATAAAGCCTTTGGACAATCGCTTGGTGCTTTTTTTGGAAACCTTCCCGAACGTATAATGGTTATCCCAGTAGGCCCCTGCCGAAACTTCCAAACTCGTGTAAACATCCTCCTTGCTCTTGAGCGTCATCAGTTCGGAAAACAAATGGTGCCTACCCGAATACAACTGTACCAATTGCGAAACCCGAATCGTGGGGAAATTCGGTGGTCGAAGACCAAAAAAGGCAGGCTTTGATGGGTTTTGGTCCAAACTAAATTTATGCGCCAAATACTGAAACTCCTTTTGAAGTCGGAGGTAGTAGGTATCAGAACAATCATCTTCACCCAAAAGCCCAAAATGGCCAAAAAGCAGAGCCTCCAATTGCAGGGGTTCATTACTGACCTTTCGCATCACCGAAAAATCCAACCGTTGTGCCCGTTCCAAAAAATGGGCGCCGTTGACGGTCGATCCAAAACTTTTGGCCAATAACATAAACAAAACCGCCTCCCAGTCATTTTTGGTTGCCCCCAACAGTTCTGCTATCAATTTAGACTTGTGTTCCAGCCGTTCGATGTACAAGCGGTGGAGCCAATTCTCCACCAAAAATTCATCTACGGCCTTCCAATCCTTTTCACAGTTGATAAACGTAGGCCTTGCGTTTTCAACCAGCTCGCGATAGCGGTCCAACAGTTCGTCAGAGACATATTGGCGCACTTCCATGGTCGGTATCTGGGAACCATCTTTCCTAAAAACGGCAATGTCATCCTCCCATACTACGTGGAGAATGACATTGTCGTAGTTTTCATCCGATTCGTGATGGTGTACGTACCAATCCGAGGATTTGAGATGCATCTCGACATTGCCAGCCCAGAGCTGGCCATCGATTTCGACTCTTGCATCAAAAAAGTCTGGGCCTGCCAAATGGTTTTGGATTCCAGTTGCCTTAATGGCAACCGAGGTTCCATTAGTGGTACGCAGGCCAATCTTTGGAAGCTTGTTGTGCCTCCATATAAAATAAAGTAGGTCTTCTCGCATTGATTTGGGACAAATGGAGGTCTACTCTGCTACATCACCTTCCCAGTTCATAAAGCCACCTTCCAGATTATAGGCATTCTCAATTCCGATACTGTTCATCAAGGCGCAGGCCTGTCCGCTTCGGTTGCCCGATCGGCAGTAGACGTAATAGTTCTTGGACTTGTCCAGCTTTTCGAGTTCGTCCATAAACTCTTGTCCCAAATAAATATCGATGTTGGTAGCTCCGGGAATATACCCCTCCTCTACCTCTTCGGGGGTACGCACATCCAAAATAAAGGCGTTATCGTCGTTTTGCAGTTGTTCCGCCCACTCTTCTTGTGATAGATCTGACATTATTTTTCAATTTAGATTCCTACAAAAATAAAAATCCGAAGCGTTACTCCGGATTTCTAATGGTTTTATTTTGATGATGGCCTATTTGATGCCACATCCGATAGCTTTTGTCGTTTTCGGGTTGATTTCGTTGCCGGCCAACATCGCATCCACGGCATTCTCCACAAATTTCTCATCCACTTGTGAAGCATCCTGATAATTATCGTCGATAGCTCCAATGTATTTCACTTCGTTCCCCGAAGCAGTTTTTTCCAATATGAAAACGTGGGGCGTCCGTGTAGCGCCATACGCCGGATATACCTTTTGGCCCTCATCGAACAGGTAGGGAAAAGTAAAGCCTTTTTCCGCAGCGCGCTCCTTCATTTTGGTAAAACTATCGCCCGGCTTGGCGCTGGGGTCATTGGGGTTAATAGCGATCACAGGAACACCCTGGGATTTGTATTTGGCGTCCAAATCCATGATCCTATCCTCATAAGCTTGTGCATATGGGCAGGTGTTGCAGGTAAAAATCACGATAAACCCCTTGGCCTCCTCAAAATCGGAAAGAGACACCATGCTGCCATCCACATTTTTCAATGAAAAATCGGTGGCCATATCGCCCACTTGGTAACCTTTATCCCAACTATGTTCGTTAGCCACTTTAAAACCTGTGGCAAAAGCTGCCACAAAAACGACCAGCAAAGCTGACCATCCTAAAATTCTTGCTCTTTTCATGCCGTACTATTTTGTAAATTGATGTAATGCTTCGTTGAGTTCTTCGTACGTGAAACCACGTTCGTAAAAAGCTCGCTTATCCTTATTATAAATTAAGGTAGCTGGAATGCCTCCGCCCCATTCTTCGGACACTTTGGGAATCCAGTCATTCTGCTTGGGATCATCCAGTATCACCACTTCGGATTGAATGTCTTTGTTCTCCACATAAGGCTCCAAACGCGACTTCCACATATTGGGCATATCCAAGTTGACCAAAATAACTTTTACATTGTTATCCTTTTGCTCGGCATTGATTCGCTCAAAATGGGGCATTTCCTCCACACAGGGCTTACACCATGTGGCCCAAAAATTAATCACGTAAGTAGTGCCGTCTTCTTTATGCAGCAGAGGTTCAAATGCCGCAAAATCATACACCGGGAACTTGACATCGGTATCGGCAGTTTTTTCCTTGGATATGGTAGTGGCCTCTCCTTCGGCTTCATTCGGCTCTTTCTTCTTTTCAGCACAGGACCCAACCATTATCGCTAGGGCCAAAACAATCAATCTCTTCATTCTCTGATTTTTAGGCCCCCTAAAATACACACCTAAAAAATGCCATTCCATTCTTTAACAAAAATTTATCGACCCAAAATTTGGTGCATCCATCAAAATCATTTTACATTTGTATATACAATTATTGTTTGTACATGAATGTTGAAGAAGTCATAAAAACCTCAAAAAAGATTCCCTTGGAGCCTAGGACAATCATACATATGGAATTGGTGCACAATAAAATCAGTGAGATGATGACGGCTACCCTAAAGCCTTTTGAGGTTTCCATTCAGCAATTCAATGTACTTCGCATATTGAGGGGCCAACAGGGAAATCCAGCCAATCTTTCGACCATAAACGAAAGAATGGTGACCAAAATGAGCAACACTACCCGTTTGGTGGATAAACTTATTGCAAAAGGTTTTGTGAACAGAACTGTCTGCCCTTCCAACCGTCGTAAGGTGGAGATTCTGATCACCGACTCAGGCCTTAAGGCGCTATCACAAATGGATGAAGCTTTGGACAAGGCCCATGACACCATCTTGGTAAATTTTACCAAACCAGAACTCGAACATTTAAATCAACTATTGGATAAATTTTAAACTAATGAGCAACGTTTTAGAACATAGAACATGGCGCTACGCCACCAAAAAATTCGATCCCAGCAAAAAGGTATCGGAAAACGACCTTCAAACCTTGTTGGAGGCCACTCGCCTAAGTGCATCCTCTTACGGGTTACAGCCTTACCACGTATTTGTGATCCAAGATCAAGACCTTAAGGAGCAATTGAAGCCGGTCTCATGGGGTCAGTCACAGATTACGGATGCATCGCACATCATCGTTTTTGCCAATGCCACCGATTTTGGGGAAGAGTTGGTAGATAATTATTTGGCCAACGTTAGCGAGACAAGGGGAATCCCAACTGACAACTTAAAAGGATATTCAGACTTTATGAAGTCCAAATTGATGGACCTACCCAAGGATATGAAAAGCAATTGGACAGCGAGACAAGCCTATATCGCCTTTGGAAATTTGATGCAGGCAGCGGCCGAGCTTAAAATTGACACTTGCCCCATGGAAGGCTTCGAGACCGAAAAGTACAATGAGATTTTAGGACTCAACGACAAAAACCTGAACGCAACTGTTGTATTGGCAGTTGGTTACCGTTCTGAAAAAGACGAAACTCAGCATTTGCCCAAGGTGAGAAAATCAAAAGAAGAATTATTTACACATATATAAATCATTAACAATTAAAAACAGAAATTACAACAATCATGAAAAAGACAATTTTGAGCTTAACATTGATGACCCTTGTGGGTTCATCCGCTATCGCAAACCCGATCAAAGAAACCAAAGAAGTAAAAACAACTGAAAGTACCGTTACTTGGAAAGGCTACAAAGTAGGAGGTTCTCACACAGGAACCATCAGCCTTCAATCCGGTGCCTTGGAATTTGACGGGGAAACCTTGGTAGGTGGAGAGTTTGTTGTGGACATGGCAAGCATCAACACCACCGATTTGGAAGGAGAGTACAAGGACAAATTGGACGGTCACTTGAAATCCGACGACTTTTTTGGCACTGCCAATCACCCAACGGCCAAATTGGTGTTCACCAAAGTGACATCAACCGGAAAAAACTCTTACGATGTTACTGGCGACCTTACTATTAAAGGTACAACAGAGCCTGTGACTTTTGAGGTATCCGTTTACGGTGACAAAGCAACTGCTTCCTTGAAAGTGGATAGAACCAAATACGATGTAAAATACGGGTCAGGCATCATCGGTACTGCCAAGGACAAATTGATCTATGATGAGTTTGATTTGGTAGTTGATCTACAGATGTAATCAACTCCTATTTAGTGTGTGGAAATCCCGTTCGAGCTATTCTTGGACGGGATTTTTTATTTTAAACAAAACATTGTTGTCCCGTTAAAAATTCCTCCCTATATTTGAGCCTATGATTATTGGAACAACAAATAACTGGTGGTGGATAAACTTACGTCAAACGTCGTGAGCTAAGTCCCCATTATAACCATATAAGAGGCTTGTCATCACGACAAGCCTTTTTCATTTTTAAGAACTTTAGATTTAATTTCCGCGAAGGCGGAAATCCTAAATATTAAAAAATGAGTTTTTATGTCTATATCATATCCAATAAGAAAATGGGAACTATTTATATAGGCTATACCAACGATCTAAAAAAGAGAATGTACAGGCACAAGAAAGGTGTCGGGAGCAAGTTTGCAAGTAGATATAATCTTAAAACATTGGTCTATTATGAAAAATTCAATTTCCCAATGCCTGCCATAAGAAGAGAAAAACAATTAAAAAAATGGAATAGGAGTTGGAAAATCAACCTGATAAACGATTTTAATCCAAACTGGGAAAACTTAACCTATTTCTTTGATTAACCAAAAATAGATTTCCACCTGCGTGGAAATAGAAACAAAATGACTTATTCATTAAAGACCCATTACAAAAAAATCCTCGCGGACACGATTACACCCGTGAGCGTCTATCTGAAGATCAGGGATAAATTTCCCAACAGCATTCTTTTGGAGAGTAGCGACTACCACGCGAACGACAACAGCTTTTCGTATATCTGTTGCAATCCCATTGCTTCCATTAAAGTGGCGAACGAAATCATTACGCAGCGTTTTCCCGATGGAACAAAGAAAGAAATAGCGATTACCCCGGAAACCGATGTGACCCAAGTAATCCATAACTTCGGCCAGCAGTTCAAAACCAGTCAAAATGGCTTCAAGTTTATTTATAATGGGCTATTTGGATATATGGCCTACGATGCTGTTCGTTATTTTGAAGATGTGGAGATTTCCAAAAAGGAAGATTCGGCCCATATCCCAGATATTTATTATGCCGTTTATCAGAATATAATCGCCATCAACCATTTTAAAAACGAGGCCTATCTGTTCGCCCACTGCTACAATACCGAAAGTAATGTGGAGGAAATGGAGCAACTTTTCAGCGTTCGCACCTTCGCTTCCTACAATTTCACCAAACAGGGCAAGCCTGAATCCAATCTTGAGGACGAAGACTATAAAGAACAAGTTGCCCTGGCCAAAAAACACTGCCAGCGTGGCGATGTGTTCCAATTGGTTCTATCCAGAAGGTTCAAACAAAAGTTCAAGGGAGACGAGTTCAATGTGTATCGGGCGCTACGTTCCATCAACCCCTCCCCTTACCTATTTTATTTTGATTATGGTGACTTTAAGATATTCGGAAGTTCTCCGGAAGCACAATTGATCGTGAAGGACGGTAAAGCCGAAATCCATCCGATAGCCGGAACCTACAAACGTACCGGAAATGATGAAAAAGATGCCGAATTGGCCAAAAAATTGGCACAGGACGAAAAGGAGAACAGCGAACACGTGATGCTCGTTGATCTTGCCCGAAACGATTTAAGTCGCAATGGCAACACCGTAAATGTGGAAACCTATCGAGAGGTACAATATTTCTCCCATGTGATTCACTTGGTATCGAAGGTAACCGGACAAAAGAAAGAAGACAGCACTACGATGAAAGTAGTGGCCGATACCTTCCCCGCGGGCACCTTGAGCGGCGCGCCAAAACATATGGCCATGCAGCTCATAGAAAAATATGAAAAAACCAGTCGATCCTACTACGGGGGGGCTATTGGGTTTATGGACTTTGAGGGCAACTTTAACCACGCCATCATGATACGCACCTTCCTGAGCAAGGACCACGAATTGTATTACCAAGCCGGAGCCGGTCTGGTAGCGGCATCCAACCCCGATGACGAACTACAGGAAACCTACAATAAATTGGGCGCATTGACCAAGGCGCTGGAAATCGCCGAAACAATCTAAGCATGGGACGAAAGATTTTAATGATAGACAACTACGACAGCTTCACCTACAATTTGGTGCATTATCTGGAAGATTTGGATTGTGAGGTCACAGTGAAACGGAACGATCAGCTCACCATCGAGGAGGTGGAACCGTTTGAATACATCGTACTTTCACCAGGACCAGGCATTCCCGATGAAGCTGGATTGTTGAAGGACATCATCAAAACTTATGCACCTACCAAACGTATTTTTGGAGTGTGCCTGGGACTACAGGCCATTGGGGAGGTATTCGGAGGAATATTGATCAATCTGGACCAAGTTTATCACGGAGTGGACACCACGATTACCGTTACGAAGGATGACCCAATTTATCAAAATATGCCCAAAACCCTGCAAGTAGGACGGTACCATTCCTGGGTGGTTGACCCTAATTTGCCCGATGATTTGGAAATCACAGCGATAGATGAAAACGGACAGGTAATGTCACTTCGGCACAAAACATACAATGTGACCGCGGTACAGTTTCATCCCGAATCGGTTTTGACCCCCGAAGGAAAACAAATGTTGAAAAATTGGTTGGAAAGCTAGAAATATGTCTTTCCTGCGGAACTCTGAGCGTAGTCGAAGAGTAAGCAGGAATTCAAAACAATAACAAAATAGATTCCTGCCTTCGCAGGAATGACAAAGAAGAACAATGAAAGAGACCTTAAATAAACTCATCAATCACGAAATTCTCCCCAAGGAAGAAGCCAAGCAAATTTTGGTGAACATTGCCAATGGGGAATACAATACCTCGCAAATTGCTGCATTTTTGACCGTTTACATGATGCGAAGCGTAACCATCGAGGAGCTCGAAGGGTTCCGCGATGCCCTTTTGGAACTTTGCTTGGCCGTTGATCTCGCCGAGTATGACCCTATCGATTTATGTGGAACAGGCGGGGATGGCAAGGACACCTTCAACATCTCCACCCTGGCCTCCTTTGTGACGGCCGGAGCGGGAATCCACGTCACCAAACATGGAAACTATGGGGTTTCATCCAAATGTGGCAGTAGTAATGTGATGGAGTTTTTGGGCATCAAATTCAGTAATGATGTTGATTTTCTAAAGAAAACCATTGAAGAAGCAGGAATTTGCGTGCTGCACGCGCCCTTGTTCCACCCAGCCATGAAAAATGTGGCCCCCATCCGCAGGGAACTGGCCGTGAAGACCTTTTTCAATATGTTGGGCCCTATGGTGAACCCCGCCTTTCCAAAAAATCAGATGGTCGGGGTGTTCAATTTGGAACTGGCCCGAATGTACGGGTACCTATACCAGAATACGGACAAAAAGTTTACCATTCTAAATGCCTTGGACGGATACGACGAAATTTCCTTGACGGGCGATACCAAGACCATTTCCAACCATACTGAAACCATGTTGACGCCTGCTGATTTTGGTGTGGAAAAAGTTTCACAACAAGAAATTACCGGAGGGGAAGATGTGGCCGAGTCGGCACAAATATTCATGAATATTTTACAAGGTAAAGGTACCAACGCACAGAACAATGTGGTTTGTGCCAATGCAGGGGTCGCTATTGCCACCGTAAAGGGCATCACCCCAAAAGAAGGCTTTGAAATGGCTAAGGAATCCTTGCTAAATGGTAAGGGATTGGCGGCTTTGAAAAAATTGCAATCTTTATCTAAATAAAGTCGGTAGTCAGGAGTCCGAAGTCCGAAGTATAGGGAGACGAGAAATAAATCAAGAGCATGATAGTGTCAAAATTCAAGTTTGAAAAGATAATTGTCTGGCAAAGAGCCATGGATTTTGGAGAAGCCATAAATGACATAACAAAACTCTTTCCAAAAAACGAGGTCTATAATCTCAGCTCACAAATAAGACGAGCAGCTGATTCAATTGCATTGAATATTTCAGAAGGAGCTACCGGACAGACAAACCCTGAGTTTAAGAAATTCGTAGGTTATGCCATTAGATCTTTGAGCGAAGTGGTTACCTGCCTACATAAAGCGAATAGAAGAAACTATGTCCCAAACGAAACTTTTGATGAGCTTTATAATGAAGCCTTCAATTTAATGAACATGTTGGTCGCTTTTAGAAAAAATATAAAATAATTATAAAAAGCTTCGGACTTCGGACTACCGACTTCGAACTTCCTTTAAATATGAACATTCTAGAAAAAATAGTAGCCGATAAGCGCAAAGAGGTCGATTTGAAAAAATCCCTAATTACGGTGGCCCAATTAGAGGCGTCGGTAATGATGGAACGCACTTCCGTCTCATTGGCAGAAGTATTGCGCAAAAGTAACTCCGGTATTATCGCCGAACACAAGCGGCGTTCCCCGTCCAAATCCTTAATCAATCACAACTTAAGCGTCCAGGATGTGGCCAAGGGATACACCGATGCAGGTGTTTGTGGTATATCCGTGCTCACCGACGGTAAATATTTTGGCGGCTCTTTGGACGATTTGGTACTGGCAAGGGCATCCACGGATATCCCACTTTTACGAAAAGAGTTCATCATAGATGAATATCAGATTGTGGAGGCAAAAGCCTACGGTGCAGACGTGATTCTATTGATTGCCGCTATCCTATCCAAGGACGAAATCAAGAACTTGTCCGAACTGGCCAAGGGAATGGGACTCGATGTACTGCTGGAGGTCCACAATGAAGAGGAACTGGAAAAATCCCTGATGCCGAGTCTGGATATGTTGGGGGTGAACAATCGGAATCTTAAATCCTTTGAGGTGGATTTGGATATCAGTAAAACGTTGTCCAAAAAAATCCCTGATGATTTTGTAAAAGTTTCCGAAAGTGGCATTAGCTCTGTCGAAGTCATCCGTGAGCTCAAGGAATTTGATTATCAAGGATTTTTGATCGGGGAGAATTTTATGAAAACGGATAATCCCGGTAAAAGTGCGGAAGAATTTATAACCAAAATAATCTCGTAAATGTCACTTCGAGTGATTTACCAAAGGTAAATTGTATCGAAAAGCAATCGGTCTAGATACATTTTGAAACAAGTTTCAAAAAACTCGACCTGACTAAATGTATACCATGAAACTAAAAATCTGCGGCATGAACCATAACCCCGAAGAGGTTGCAAATTTGCGACCCGATTATTTGGGGTTTATTTTCTGGGAACCTTCCTCCCGATATTTTTCGGGAGAGATGCCGGTCTTGCCCAGTTCCATCAAAAAAGTTGGCGTTTTTGTGGATGCGCCTATAGAAGAAATTTTGCAAAAAGTGGCCCAGTATCAGTTGGATGCCGTGCAACTCCATGGAAAGGAAAGTGCTGCATATTGCATGGCGCTGAAAGATTGCCTCCTGTCATTTCGAGCGCCCGCCTACCGGACAGGCAGGCAGTCGAGAAATCAGACAGGTTTTAACAAAAATGAGGTCTCGACTGCGCTCGACCTGGCAGATACGGAAATCATCAAAGTATTCTCCATCAAAGATGATTTTGATTTTAACGTATTGAAGGATTATGAAAACATATGCGATTATTTTCTTTTTGATACCAAAGGAAAACTCCCCGGAGGAAATGGCTACACATTCGATTGGTCCGTTTTGGAAAAATATCCATCCCAAAAGCCTTACTTTTTGAGCGGAGGCATTGGACTGGATTCCACGCAACAACTACAAGCCTTTTTGGGGAGCCCAGCTTCAACTCACTGTTTTGCCATCGATGTGAACAGTAAATTTGAAACAGCCCCAGGGCTAAAAAACATTAAGGATTTAAACCTATTTATTGAATCGCTCAAAGGCGGTCAGAACCAAAAAAAGAACCTATGAGAAGTTATCATGCTGACGAACGCGGATATTACGGCGAGTTCGGAGGAGCTTTTATCCCCGAAATGCTCTATCCCAACTGTGAGGAACTGCGGCAAAACTACCTCAGTATTATGAAGGAGCCCTCGTTCCAAGAGGAGTTCCATCAACTGTTGAAGGATTATGTAGGACGCCCTACCCCTCTATACCTTGCAAAACGCCTGTCCGAAAAGTACAACACCAAAATCTACCTGAAACGGGAAGATCTGTGCCATACCGGGGCCCATAAGGTCAATAACACCATCGGCCAGATTTTAATGGCTAAAAAATTGGGCAAAAACAGAATCATTGCAGAAACAGGAGCGGGTCAGCATGGGGTGGCCACGGCTACTGTGTGTGCCTTAATGGGCATTCAATGTGTGGTATACATGGGAGAAATCGATATTGCACGCCAAGCCCCGAACGTAGCCCGAATGAAAATGTTGGGAGCCGAGGTACGGCCGGCCACATCGGGCAGTAAAACCTTAAAGGACGCCACCAACGAAGCCATCCGTGATTGGATCAACAATCCTGTGGACACCCATTATATCATCGGTTCGGTGGTAGGCCCTCACCCCTATCCCGATATGGTGGCCCGTTTTCAATCCGTGATCTCGGAAGAAATCAAACAACAACTACAAGAAGTGGAAGGCAGAGAAAACCCAGATTATGTGGTGGCCTGTGTTGGGGGCGGCAGCAATGCGGCTGGCATCTACTATCATTATTTGGATGTTCCCGAAGTGGGCATCATTGCCGTTGAGGCTGCCGGAAAAGGAATTGATTCCGGTGAAAGTGCCGCTACATCAGCACTTGGAAAAGTGGGCATTATCCATGGCAGCAAAACCCTGTTGATGCAGACCCAAGATGGACAGATTACGGAACCCTATTCCATTTCTGCAGGATTGGATTACCCGGGCGTAGGTCCCATGCATGCCCATTTGTACGCTTCGGGCCGAGGTGAGTTTATTTCCATTACGGATGATGACGCCATGCAAGCTGGGCTGGAACTCTCCAAATTGGAAGGTATCATTCCAGCTATCGAAACCTCGCATGCGCTGGCCATTTTTAAAGAACGGAAATTCAATCCGGACGACGTAGTGGTGATCAACCTATCAGGACGAGGTGATAAGGACCTTCAGAACTATATTGATTATTTTAAATTATAGATGTTAGACATTAGATATTAGACGCTAGAGTCCTAATTATAATATCTCACATCTGAAATCAGGATGTATGAACAGAATCAAACAAAAACTACAGGAGGATAAAAAAATCCTTTCCATATATTTTTCAGCAGGTTATCCCAAGCTTGACGATACGGTAAAAATCATCGAAGATTTGGAGAAAAATGGGGTCGACCTTATCGAAATTGGGCTTCCTTTCAGCGATCCCCTGGCAGACGGCCCTACCATTCAGGAAAGCTCCACCGCAGCCCTTAAAAATGGGATGCATACCGCCTTGCTCTTTGAGCAATTGAAGGATATCCGAAAAACGGTCTCCATTCCCTTGATCATTATGGGGTATTTTAATCCAGTGCTACAATACGGGGTAGAGGCATTTTGTGCCCAATGTGAAAAAATTGGCATCGATGGACTCATCCTGCCCGATTTGCCGTTGGATGTTTATAAAGAGGAATACGAGGCCATTTTTAAAAAGCATGGATTGATCAACGTTTTTTTGATTACCCCTCAAACTAGCGAAGAACGCATCAGGGCAATCGACGATGCATCCGAAGGCTTTATTTATATGGTAAGTTCCGCAAGTACCACTGGAGCCAAACAAGGTTTTGGCAGTGAACAATCGGACTATTTTGACCGTATTGCGCAAATGGATTTGAAAAATCCGCAAATCGTTGGATTCGGTATCAGCAATGCCGAAACGTTTCAACAAGCCACCCAAAAAGCCAAGGGAGCTATTATTGGTTCGGCCTTCATCAAACACCTCACTAAAAATGGAGTTGATACTATTGGTGACTTTGTGAAGCAAATTCGCTAAATTTCACCTCTAAAATTATTCCAAGACAACATGAAAAAAACGCTGTTACTTGTCTGCTCACTCTTTGGTTTTTCGCTTTTTGCCCAAGACGATGTGGCCATAAAATCGCAAGTGGCCGATGCCATCAATGAAATTCGTGAATTTATCGCCATTCCCAACGACGCGCTGGATGCAGCCGATATCGACCGAAACATTATGTGGCTCAAACGAAAATTCGGAGACAGGGGATTTAATACGGCCGTTTTGGAGACCGAAGGACTCCCATTGTTTTTTGCGGCAACCCCGGTGAGCGGAGAAAAGCCAACAGTCCTCATCTATATGCATTTTGATGGTCAGTCTGTAGACCCCTCCAAATGGGACCAGCCCAACCCGTATCAGGTAGTATTGAAAGCTCCCAAAGATGGTGGGTTTGAAACGGTTTCCTTTGATCAATTGGATGATGACATCAATTATGATTGGCGTCTGTTCGGACGGTCCACTTCTGATGACAAATCGCCCATCGTGATGCTTTTGAACGCCATGGACCTATTGAAGAAGGATGGCAAGGAAATACCTTTCAATATCAAGGTTATTTTGGATGGCGAAGAGGAAAAGAGCAGCAAGCCACTTCCTGCTGCCGTAAAGCAGTACCGAGAATTGTTGGAATCCGATTTTTTGATGATCGTGGACGGACCGGTCCATGCTTCGGAAAAGCCCACCGTGGTTTATGGTTGTCGTGGAATCACCACCTTGACACTGACCACCTACGGCCCCATCAAACCGCAGCATAGCGGACATTATGGTAACTACGCCCCAAACCCAGGGTTCCAATTGGCCAAATTATTGGCCACCATGAAAGATGATGAGGGCAGAGTGACGATTCCCGGCTATTACGATGGTATTTCCATTGATAAAACAACGGATTCCATCTTAAAAAGCGTTCCCGATAGTGATGAGGCCATTGCGGAGAAGCTACAGTTTAAGACCGCTGAAAAAGTGGGTGGTTTTTATCAAGAAGCCTTGCAATATCCTTCCTTGAACATTAGAGGACTCGGCTCCGGCTGGGTCGGTGATAAAGCAAGGACCATTGTTCCGGAAAGTGCTACCGCCGAATTGGATTTACGATTAGTTGTAGAAAGCGATGGCACCCGATTGAAACAGTTGGTGAAAGACCACATTGCCAAACAAGGATATAAGGTATTGGACCATGTTCCCTCCAGAGAAGAGCGAATGCAATTTGACAAAATCGTGACTGTGGAAGAAGGTAGTGTAACGGATGCGTTCCGCACGGAGCTGGACAATCCTTATGGAGATTTTATCGTGAACACCTTGCACCAAAGTTTTGGGGAAGAAGTGATTCAAATACGGACCATGGGTGGCACCGTGCCCATTTCACCCTTTGTGAACGAGTTAAAAATACCTGCCTTTATCGTGCCCGTGGTAAACCCGGACAATAACCAGCACAGTCCCAACGAAAATGTTAAAATTGGGCAATTGGCATACGGAATCAAGGCATTTTATGGGATTCTTTCTTCAAAACTGAATTAAAAGAACTCGCTATACTGCATCACCCTGAAATCAAGTGTATTGAATTCAGGGTTTTTGTTTTTTAGGTCCTTGTAGGCCGGTAAACTACCAACGGCACGGTTGGCTGCTCCCGAAGGTGCTATCAGGGAAACGGTTTTTATGGTTCTCGATGCGGCTTGAACTGACTTACCGGATTCAAGGGGAAGCTCCAAATGATGGATACGAGGAACTATATCTGATACGACTTTTAGTTTGAGGCCGTGTTCCTTCAGCTGTTTTCTAAAGAAGTACTCAGGTCCATTTTTACTGTTTCCGCCCATAAACAAAAGTGTCTCAATGTTGTCGAATTCTTGCAAGTAGCCTACCAAATCACGAAGCACCACATTTTGCATCCCCAAGTCGGATGCGTCAATTTTTTCGCGTTCAGCACTTTCCACAATATCGCAGACGCCAATCTTGTTTTTCATCAAAAAACGCTTCCGTTGCTCCACGGCCTCTTGGGTCGTTTCATACTTTAGACCAAGATTGAAAATGCTATCCAAGATGGGCCATAGCTGTCCGTTACAACTTCCATAGCAAAAATCGACATCCTGCGGTTTTAACTCACCGGTAGTAAAACGGGGTGGTGGCAAGGTACCCACAATCACCTTTGTGGCCTTTTCCAAGAGAAAGGGTTCATACGGATGTATGTGCTTAAAGACTTTTTGGGCCAATCCTTTACCGATCTAAGCAGAGTTTCGACTCGCGTTGATGTTACCGTAAAGGGAGCGTGTCACAATTTTCTCGTACAATTCCTTGTACTCTGAATTTTGTGTGATATGGTACAAAGCATTCTGCTGTATCACCAACAGGGGCAATACAATCTTTTCCCTGATTTTGACCGACTCCCGCGATACGGCTTCGTCCTCCATCAACATTTTATCGCCCGAAATCTGCAAGAGCATTTTTTTGGATAACTGGAACTCGTCGTGCAAAATATTCCAGAAATCTCCAAACTCAGGGTCCTCCTTCATGTAACCGGTCAGATTAAAATTGGATTTCGCCAACGACATCATACTGTTGTGCATCAACGCCCGGAAGAATGGCACCTCTTTGTATAACTTTTTCACTTCGGACAGTCTTCCTTGCTCTTTCAAGGCACTTATGGCCGTTCCCAGACCGAAGTATCCGGGTACATTCTGTTTGAGTTGGCTCCAAGAGCCTACAAAAGATATCGCACGCAAGTCTGATAAGGTCAATTGTTTTTTGTTACCTCGTTTTCCAGGTCTACTGCCAATATTCGCTTTGGTGTAGTACTTTAATGTACTTCGATGCTCTAAATAGGGCATGAATTTCTCATGCTGTTTTAACGCATCGTACTTCTCAAAGCTGAGTTCTGAGAGTTCTTCGATCAATTTACGCTGGGCAGCGGAAATGGTGAGTTCCTTGCCGAAGAGGTTGTTGCTCAAACCCGCCGTGAGCAACTGTTCGGAGTTGTGGATAAACTGCTCTTTGGTACCGTAGGTACTGGTAATCGTCTGTCCCTGAATGGTAAGCTGAATCTCATGATTGGCCACATCCTTGGTCTGGGCTGCGTAGAACCTGTGCGTTTTTCCTCCGCCCCTTGCTGGCGGTCCGCCCCTACCATCAAAGAAAATAGCGGCCACACCGTTTTTCTTACAGACCTTGCTCAATGTCTCCTTGGTCTTTAAAATGGACCAGTTGGCCTTTAAATAGCCACCGTCCTTGGTACCGTCCGAAAAGCCTAGCATTATGGTATGGATATCCCTTCTTCGTTCCAAGTGCTGGCGATATTGTGGAATATCGAATAAGGTTTGCATCACTTCCTCGGAAGCATCCATACCCTTCATAGTTTCGAACAATGGAACAATATCAAAGGTGATTTCCTTTTCGTCCCATCCGCACCATCTAAACAGCCCGAACACAAACAATACGGAAAAAATATCTTCGGAATTGCTGATGATGTAACGGTTGCAACCATCTTCCCCGTTCTTTTCCTGAATGGACTTAAGGTTTTTGATATTGACAATGGTATCTTTTACGATATCATCCTCGAAATCCTTTGGATTGAGTTGGAAGTTTTTCTCCAGCAACAGTTTCACCAATTCCTGTTCCTTGATCTCGTCGATACTTTCTTTAATGATACCCTCTTTCTTGAGGACACTCTCCACCACCAATAAATGCTTACTGTGATCTTGACGGATATCCAGTGTGGCAAAATGAGTCTTAAAAATGTGGACCTTATCCATCAGTTGATTCAATTCATCCAAATAGAGATCGTGATAATCTGAGCGCAGTTTTTCCCTGATCTTTTCCAGGTAGCCAATAATTTCTGAATAGGAAATAGCGGCGTCCACGTTGAACATGGCATTGTACAGTTTTGAGCTCAGATCGTTCAAATCTTCCTGCATCCCCTTAAAGGTGAGCTTTTTTCGAAGCCCCTTCAATTCATTGTAATAGCATTTCATCAAAGTAAGCCTAAGTTCATCGGCGACCTGTTTGGTGATGTCGGCAGTGACATAAGGGTTGCCATCGCGGTCACCACCTGGCCAAAAACCGAGTTTCATCAGGTTGTAGTTCTCGAATTTGTCATCCCGAATGTTGCTCTTTACGTATTGGTACAATTCCCCAACGGCATCATAATAGGTATGCCTTAGAATATAGATGATGTTTTTTGCCTCATCCAAAGGAGTGGGCTTTTTGGCATTGATCAAGGATGTTAGTCCCAACTGCTGAAGGGTCACATCAATGTCATAGATTCGGTCTTGATCAATGAGCGAACGAAGTTCCGCGATAATATCCAAAATAGCCGGGGTATAAAACTGGGTTGGGTGGGCCGTTAAAACGATACGCGCACTAAAGGTGGACAGTTTTTTGGATACCTTGTCCCAATTTTTGGTTCGGTTCACCAGCTCAAAATAATCCTTTATGGTCAAAGAGCTACTGTATTTCTGCAGCTTGGGAAATGCCGAATCCTCGACACTATCATAAAGGACCACTTGCCGCTCCACATATTGGATCATCCGGAACATAAAATCCAACCGCTCCCTTTCATCCTGAATATTCACAAAATTGGAAAAGAACACTTCCAATATTTCCTGTGGATCTTTACCTTCCTTCAGTCCCTTTTCGCATTGATCGAGCAAAAGCGGAACCAAATTCCCCACATTTTCCACGTTCTTGTAAGGCAAGCTCAGGAAAAGGCTGTTGTAAATATTGAACTTATTGGTTACCGATTTTTTGAATTCTTCTAACCGTTTAGTCTGCTGCATGGATTTCGTTTATGTTAGTGTTATCAATGGACGTTCACTCAAAGGTCGTGAATAAAGTGTAACCTCTGGGTTAAATTTAGGCGTATCACAATTTAAGGTATGGGCACTTCAATCGTAACATCATACCCCATTTGGATAACTTAAAGATTACTTCGGATTTTACCAAAGTTTTTTAACGAACAAACACAGGCTCGTTTTTCTTCACTGTATGCTCCTCGCTGTACATGTAGCCATCGGAGTTAAAATTCTTGATA
Organism: Flagellimonas sp. MMG031; assembly: GCF_040112705.1. NCBI lineage: Bacteria > Pseudomonadati > Bacteroidota > Flavobacteriia > Flavobacteriales > Flavobacteriaceae > Flagellimonas > Flagellimonas sp. MMG031. The sequence goes on along the minus strand of NZ_CP157804.1, from coordinate 1,569,644 downwards.
TCGTCCAAGGTTTCGGCACCTTTGTCCAAAATATAACGCACCATGGAACCGCGTGCTTTTTTGGCGTAGAAACTGATTACCTTCAGTTTATCGTTTTTCCAATCCTTAAAAACGGGGGCTATCACAGGAACCTTTAGCTTTTTTTCGTCCACGGCATCGAAGTATTCGTTACTGGCCAGATTTACAAATAATTCCTCGTCCTGAAGCTCTTCATTCAAAGACGCCGTGATTTGGTCCTTCCAAAATTCGTAAAGGTTCTTTTTACGACCCACTTTAAGTTGGGTGCCCATCTCCAATCGGTAGGGCTGTATAAGGTCCAGTGGCTTTAAAACACCGTAAAGTCCCGACAAAATCCGAAGTGTGTCCTGCAGATTATCCAACTGCTCTTCGGGAATGGTGTATGCGTCCAAACCTTGGTATACATCCCCGTTAAAGGCATAAATCGCAGGTCTGGCATTATCCACGGTAAAAGGTAGTTCAAACTGTTGGTTGCGCTCCCAGTTCAAATCTGCCAACTTATCCGAAATGGACATAAGTTCCGACAGTGCTTTGGGTTTTTTCTTCTTCAAAACGGCGTTCAATTTTTCCGCTTGTTCCAAAAATTGTGGCTGACTGTATTTTGAAGTGGGCAAAGCAGTCTCGTAATCAAGCGACTTTGCCGGGGATATGACAATTTTCATGGTATTCCTTTTTGGTAAAAATAACGAGGATTTTCGTTTTTCGGAAGGGGATTCCAAAGGTGTTTTCAATCTTTGGATTGAGGAAACCTATGATTCGTGATGCTTGGCATAACTGCGCCATTTTTCGATACCAGCGACCATGTCTTCCGGCAACTCGGAATCAAACCGCATAAACTCCCCGGTGACCGGATGCTCAAAACCAAGGGTTTTAGCGTGCAGAGCCTGACGCGGCAACACTTTAAAGGTATTTTCCACAAATTGTTTGTATTTGGTAAATGTGGTCCCCTTCAAAATCTTATCACCACCATAGCGCTCATCGTTGAACAGGGTGTGGCCAATATATTTCATGTGGACCCGAATTTGGTGGGTCCTACCGGTTTCCAAACGGCAAGATACCAAAGTCACATAGCCAAATCGTTCCAAGACTTTGTAATGGGTCACAGCTTCCTTACCGTCGCTCCCATCGGGAAATACCATCATTTGCAGTCTATTTTTGGGGTTGCGGGCGATGTGCCCCTCTATGGTCCCCTCGTCCTCTTCCACATTGCCCCAAACCAAGGCTACATATTCCCGTTCGCTGCTTTTTTCAAAAAATTGCTGCGCCAAATGGGTCATGGCCGACTCTGTCTTGGCAATCACCAACAATCCAGAGGTATCCTTATCAATGCGATGGACCAATCCGGGGCGGTCCGAACTGTTGTTGGGCAAATTCTCAAAATGGTAGACCAATGCATTGATCAAGGTCCCCGAGTAATTTCCATGTCCCGGGTGCACCACCATTCCGGCGGGCTTGTTCACCACAAGAAGTACTTCGTCCTCGTACACAATGTCCAAAGGGATGTTTTCGGGGGTCAACAAAAACTCGTAGGGCGGATGCTCAAACATCACTTTGACCTCATCCCCTGCCTTTACCTTATAATTTTGTTTGACGATGGCACCGTTTACCCAAATGAGCCCTCGTTTGGCGGCCTGCTGGATTTTGTTTCGCGTAGCGTTCTCAATAAAGTTCATCAGGAATTTATCCACACGAAGTGGTTCTTGTCCTTTTGATGCCACAAAACCATGATGTTCATACAGATCATCTTGGGAAAGCTCGTCCTGATTATCGGAAATATCCATAGTTATTGGGAGTCTGCCTGTACTTTTGCACTACCGGGAATGGTTCCATTACCGCAGATCAACTCCACTTGCGAAGTTTTGGGCAATCGGTCGCCAGGCTTAATGTATTTCCCTTTGTGCTTCATTCGGTACACCATGTCCTTTCCGAGTTCATCGATATAGGTTACACGCTCCACCTCAAGCCCTACCGCACGCAACATGGAAGCTGCATTTCGTTGGGTTACTTGGATGATATCCGGTACCGTCACTTTCTTATATCCCGATGGGTTTACGGTGAAATAAATCTTGCGATTGGCCTTTACCTTATTGCCTGCTGGTGGATTTTGGTCCAATATGGAAAATCGTGGATACTCTGGATTAAAATCGGAAGAATCCAATACTTGATATCTTAGTCCTGCCTCCTCTACGGCCTTGCGCATCTCCATCACCGACATTTTGGAAAAATCGGGAACCTCTACAAATTCACCGTGATTGGTGGTGCTCTTTAGCCATTGCAAAGCAAGGAACACCAAAACAAGGACCGCTCCTGCCGCCAATCCCAATTGGATCAAAAAAGTCTTGCTTTTTAAAAAGTTCAAAAAATTCTTCATGTAGTTCACCTTAACGCAACAAATATAGGAAAGCCAACCCTTTTTTCTTTACTTTGGTCCAGCGATATTTTACCAGCCAATGAAAAAGAACATTGCCATCATCATGGGGGGCTATTCCAGTGAGCACGGTATTTCCATCAAAAGCGGAAACGTGGTATACAAGTATCTGGACAGAGACAAATACCATCCGTACAGGGTAATCATCACACGGGAAAAGTGGTTTTATCTCGATAAGAACAACCGGGAGTTTCCTATGGAAAAATCCGATTTCAGCCTTAACATCGATGGTAATAAAATTCATTTTGATTGTGTTTTCAACGCCATCCACGGTACTCCAGGTGAAGATGGGTTGATGCAAGCCTACTTCGAACTTTTGGGTATTCGCCATACGTCTTGCAACCACTATGAGGCCGCGCTAACCTTTAACAAAAGAGACCTATTGAGCACTTTGAAACCTTATGGCGTTCCCTGTGCACAATCCTACTTTTTGAACAAGGGCCAAGATGTGGATGAAGATGCCATTGTGGAAAAGGTGGGACTGCCCTGCTTTGTAAAGGCCAACCGGGCCGGTAGCAGCTACGGGGTGTCCAAGGTGTACCAAAAAGAAGAACTTGGAAACGCCATAGAAAACGCATTTAAGGAAGATACACAGATTATCATAGAATCTTTTTTGGATGGTACCGAGGTCTCTGTCGGTGTCATCACATATGAAAACAAAGTAACCGTGCTACCGGCCACAGAAATCATTTCGGAAAACGATTTTTTCGATTTCGAGGCGAAATATTTGGGCAAGTCCAAAGAAATAACACCAGCGAGAATCTCGGAAAAACAAGAGTCCAATGTGAGGCAGTTGGCCGAGTTCATTTATAAAACCTTGGGATTGAAGGGGTACACCCGAAGTGAGTTTATTTTTATTGGTGACGTGCCCCACTTGCTAGAAATAAACACAACTCCCGGACTGACAGAGGAAAGTCTGCTACCACAGCAAGCCAGAACGGCTGGAATTTCACTCGAAGACCTTTTTGACAGTGCGATTGTTGAAGCTTTGCGCTAGAAACCGTATTTTTAAACAACTTTAAACCACAACATGAGACGCGCACTCTTCCCCGGTTCCTTTGATCCATTGACACTAGGCCACTACGACATCATTAAAAGAGGGATTACCCTTTTTGACGAACTGGTCATAGCCATAGGAATCAATGCCGATAAAAGCTACATGTTTTCCTTGGAGGAACGTGTGAGGTTTATTGAAGAGGCCTTCAAGGACGAACCCAAGATCAAAGTGACTACTTACCAAGGTCTTACGGTGGATTTCTGTAAAAAAATCGGTGCCAATTTTATTTTAAGGGGACTGCGCAACCCTGCTGATTTCGAGTTTGAAAAGGCCATTGCACACACCAATCGCAAGCTTTCCGAAATTGAAACGGTATTTCTGTTGACCTCCTCCGGCAAATCGTACATCAGCTCCTCCATTGTTCGCGACGTTATCCGAAATGGCGGGGACTACTCCGGTCTGGTGCCGGATACGGTCGTGGTCAAATCCTAGTTTACATTTCACTTTTGTAAGATTTTTCTTTATTTTTATAAACAACAAACAATCCGTAAACGAATAAATACAACACTGTGGGTTGTTTTCACAACAATAAAAATTGTAATTCGGACAAATAGCTCTACTTTGGTCAGAAATTTCTGAGTAGGTAGAACGTTTTTTAAGCATCCCCCGAGTTTTGAAAGCAGTTGAGAGAGTTGATCCATTTTATGTTTTGAAACAGTTGCCCAAGGCAACGGCGCTTATTTCCCAAGAGGGTACTCTTTTGGATGCTTCCTGCTCTTGGTTGAAAATGTTCGGAATTCCTTCCTTCACCAAGGGAAATGGCCCGGAAATTTTTACCTTGTTTCCCGAGAACATCGAATTAAAGCAGCAACTCAAGGACAACCTTTCTTTCACCCTTGAGCATACCATCAAAGTCAACTATACCACCCTACACCTCAAAAGCCATTTTGCTCCCTGGTTCGATGAAAAGGAAAATGTGATTGGTACCATTGTCCAAACGGACGATATCACCTCCGAAACAAAAAAACAAGAAGAATTGGACTGGCTCCATAACATTTTGGAGACCAAGATGGAAGTGTCCAAAACCGGTTGGTGGGAATATGATTTAAAAACCGAAGAGCTATTCTGGTGCAAAGAAACCAAACGCATTCATCAGGTTCCGGAAAATTATCTGCCAAACGCGCAGGAGGCCATCAATTTTTACAAAGTGGGATACAGCAGAAACAAGGCTTCCATGCTGTTCCATCGAGTAACCAATAACCTTCAACCTTACGATATCAACCTTTTGCTGGTTACCTATATGGGACAAGAGCGATGGGTACGTATTACAGGTAAACCTTTGGTAAAAAATGGAAAGGTCATCAAAGTATTTGGAACGATCAAGGATATTCATGAGGAAGTAATGGCAGATACACGGGTAAGGGAACACCAGCAGTTATTGTCCACTTTGGTAGATAGCCTCCCCTTAAACGTCTACGTAAAGGATCTGGAATCCAGAAAAATTTTGGTCAACAAGAGTGAATGCAACTATTTGGGCAAAAAACCAATTGACCTCATCGGTAAAACCGATTTTGACCTGTTTGAAAAAGAGTATGCCCAAATTTCCCGTGAGGAAGACCTTCAGGTCATGAAAAACCTGACGCCAATTATTGGAAAAGAGACCAAAAGTGTCATAAATGGTAAGGTAACCCATCATCTTACCTCCAAAATCCCCTATTTTGATCTGGACGGCAAAGTCTGTGGCCTTATTGGGACGAGCATGGACATTACGCACATGAAAAAGAAGGAGGAACAATTGCGGAGCCTCAACACCATTGCGGTGATGCAAAACCAAAAACTGATCAGCTTTGCACATATTGTTTCACATAACCTAAGGTCGCATTCCGCCAACTTTTCCATGTTATTGGGATTTCTAGATGCTGAAAAGGATCCCACGGAAAGGCTGCGATTGATCAAGATGCTACGCCAAGCTTCCGACAATCTCTTGGAAACCTTGGCCAACCTGAACCAAGTGGTAGATGTAAACTCAAATACCTTGGTGATCAAAAAAAACGTGCAACTACGCCATGCTGTGGTAAAGGTATTGCAGGACCAGTCGGCACTATTGGAGCACAACCACGCACAGGTAACAAACTATGTTCCTGAGGAGTTACAGATCAACTGTGTACCTGCCTATCTGGACAGCATATTGTTGAATCTGGTGTCCAATGCGGTCAAGTATAAAAGTTCCGACCGTAAACTCCAGATTACCATCAATGCCCTAAAATCCCAAAAAGGGATTGAACTGAGCATCTCCGATAATGGACTTGGAATTGATCTAAACAAATACGGAAACAAAATATTTGGAATGTACAAAACGTTCCACAACAGAGAAGATGCCAAAGGCTTTGGGCTTTACTTGGTAAAGAACCAAATCGAGGCCATGGGCGGAAGTATAACAGTGCAGAGTGAAGTAGATAAAGGCACTACATTCAATGTAAGTTTTAATGAAGAAAGTTAGTTGTATTTTTATTGTGGACGATGACCCCATAACTGTTTTTGGCATCAAAAAAATGTTGAAGTCGGTAGCGGAATGCGATGACATCCAAATTTTTCAAAATGGCCACGAGGCCCATGAAGCACTTAAGGAAAGAAACAAAACCGGAGGGAACATTCCCGAGGTTATCTTTTTGGACATCAACATGCCCATAATGGATGGATGGGAGTTTTTGGATGAACTGATCCAACTGGAGATCAAAGAGCAGATCGTCATCAATATGATCACATCGTCCATAGACCCATTGGACCATAAAAAGTGGGCGGAATTCAAAGACCGCTGCCCCTATCCGCTCAACTTTAAGAACAAACCCATTTTCAAAATCGAAGCAAACGAACTGGGTTGTATGGGGATTGCGTCGTAGATCATAATATTCTGTATTTTTGGCACTTGCAAGTACACCATTTGTGCAACCTAAAGTTCCCGAAGCATTTTGAAGCAGATTATTCTTTTTTTGTCCATAGTTCTCATAGTCTCCTGTAAGTCTGAAACACAGGACGAGCAATCGTCTTATCCTACCCATTACGAACTTTCGGAAGGCAAGGAAACGGCGACCTATCAACAGACCATTGATTACTACATGGCCTTGGCCCGCGAATTTCCAGAAATCAATATCCAGACCATAGGAAAAACGGACAGTGGCTACCCCTTGCACACCGTTACCTTTAACCCTGACGGGGACTTTAATTTTGAAAATATCCGCAAGGAAAAGACCATCATCCTAATAAATAACGGTATACATCCTGGGGAAAGCGATGGTATCGACGCCACCATGATGCTGTACCGCGATTTGGCCACAGGTGCATTGGAAGCTCCAAAGAACACCGTATTGGTTACCATTCCGGTCTATAATGTGGGCGGTGCGCTCAACCGAAACTCCACCACCCGGGCCAACCAAAACGGTCCAGAATCCTACGGATTTCGGGGCAACGCCCGAAATTACGATTTGAATCGTGACTTCATAAAAATGGATACCCAAAACGCCAGAACTTTTGCCCAAATATTCCATATGGTAAAGCCTGATGTTTTTGTGGACAACCATGTAAGTAATGGTGCCGACTACCAATACACCTTGACCCATTTGTTCACACAGCACAATAAATTGGGAGGCGAAATGGGCAAATACCTCCATGACACTTTTATGCCAGGTCTCGAACAATCCTTGATTGAAAAGGAGTGGGACATTACCCCCTACGTTAATGTGTTCAATGTTCCGCCGGAAGAAGGTTTTAGCCAATTTATGGACCATCCGCGATACTCCACCGGCTATACCACCCTATGGAGCACTTTGGGGCTAATGGTAGAGACCCATATGCTAAAACCCTACCAACAACGTGTGGAAGGCACCTATGCTTTGATGAAAAGCTTGATTGATGTAGTGGAAAAAGAGCACAGTACCATCAAAACGCTCCGTAAGGAAACATTGGAATCCAATTTGGAGCTTTCCGAATACCATTTCAATTGGCAAGTGGATACCACGCAAACCAGCACCCTCAGCTTTAAGGGGTATGAAGCAGAACGACTGACAAGTGAAGTAACCGGCCTACCACGGTTAAAATACAATCGCGATAAGCCCTTTACCAAAGAAACCATTTATAAGGATTATTATTACCCCATGGATACGGTGACCATTCCAGAAGCCTACATTGTTAAGCGTAGTTGGAACAAGGTAATCGAGCGGTTGGATGCCAACAAAATACAATACATACCCATAAAAAAGGACACCACGCTTTCCGTGGAAGTGTATAGTATTGAGGAATACGATACCAGAAATTCGCCCTACGAAGGCCACTATCTCCATTCGGATACCAAGGTATCCAAAAACGTAAAGGACATCCATTTTAGGGAAGGTGATCTTTGGGTACCTACAAGACAGCCCGGTATTCGGTACCTGTTGGAAACCTTTGAGCCCCAAGGAGCGGACTCATTCTTCAATTGGAACTTTTTTGATACTGTTTTACAGCGAAAAGAAGGCTTTTCTCCTTATGTTTTTGAGGACGTAGCTTTGGAAATGCTACAAAAGGATTCTTTATTGGCAAAAGAGTTTGAAGCCAAAAAAGAGGAAGACCTGAATTTTTCGAACAATTGGTATGCACAGCTCAATTGGATTTTTGAGCGTTCCGTACATTTTGAAGAGGCCTATTTGACCTACCCCATCTACCGTGTTGCCAAAAACAGTGAAGCTGCGGGATTGTTCGCCAATTAGTCAAAGGGCCAATCCTCGAACAGTACCTTAATATTGTGGTAGGAGTTCTTTAGTGCTTTTTTGGTTTTGCGAGGACCTTTCCATTTCACTTTTTTGATGCCTTCGGATTTTTCTGCGACCAATTTGCCCGTATAATCCGTTGACATAATGAACCAGTGGGTCTGCTTCAATCGATATTCCCCGTTGCGCTTAAAAATATGGTAGGTAGTATGAAGGAACCGCTCGATGACCAAATCTTTCACCCCTGTTTCCTCCTCCACCTCGCGAACAGCAGCGCTCTCTATGGACTCCCCCTTATCCACCTTACCTTTGGGCAGGTCCCATTTCCCATTTCTGTAAATGAAAAGTACTTTCCCTTTTTTATTGATGACAAAACCACCGCCCGCAACAACCACGGGGATTTTGTGCATGAAAAGTTTGAGGATCTTTTTGTCGTCAGGATGATATAAATACGCCTTTTTCAGCTTCTTTTTTGACAATAGGCGAATCGCCTCAACTATGGAATCACCATCCAAAGAAAACAAATTACCATTGGAATCCTGGGGTCGCTCGTTTGTTAAGATCAGTGGAGCCTCATTAACAAAAACTTCATACATTTGCGCAATGGTTTTAGATAAGGGAATCGCAAAAAAAACAGCAGAGCTGTTATTACAAATTAATGCAATTAAGTTGGAACCTGAAAATCCTTTTACATGGGCTTCAGGTTGGAAATCGCCAATTTATTGTGATAATAGGATCATGCTCTCTTACCCCGCGGTAAGAAACTTTGTTCGAGAAGAAATTGCAAAGCAAGTAGAGAACCTCTATGGTAGGCCCGACGTGATTGCCGGCGTAGCCACGGGTGCCATCGGAATCGGTATTTTGGTAGCAGAGGCCCTAGGTCTTCCCTTTGTTTACGTAAGGCCAAAACCAAAAGAGCACGGGAGGCAAAATCAGATTGAAGGACATTTTGAACCTGGACAGAGTGTTGTGGTCATCGAGGATTTGATCAGCACTGGGAATAGTAGCCTTAATGCCGTCCAAGCCCTGAAGGAGCAAAACGCCGATATCAAAGGAATGATTGCCATCTTCACCTACGGTTTTCCCGTTTCAACCGAAAACTTTAAAAAAGAAGGTGTGGAACTGCATACCCTCTCCGACTACGAGAATTTGATAGAGCAGGCTTCCGACACCCATTACATAAAAGAAAATCAATTACAGACCCTATTGGAGTGGAGATCGAATCCACAACAATGGAAACCATAGTTTACCATGCACATTGAGACCTCAAAAAAAATCGTATCCAAAAGCGATAAAGAAGTGTTTGAATTCCTGACAGATATCAAAAACTTTGAAACCTTAATGCCCGAGAATATCGAAAAATTTGAAGTGTTGGACGAGAATACCTTCAAGTTTGCCTTGAAAGGTATGCCGGAAATCGTGCTACGGCTCAAGGAACAGCATCCAAACGAAAAGGTAGTCTTGGGTGCAGCAAGCGATAAATTGCCGTTTACACTTACAGCTGACATCAAAGCTTTGGATAATGATCAAAGTGAGGTCGGCCTAAGCTTCGAAGGGGAATTCAACGCCATGATGGCCATGATGATCAAAGGACCCATCACCAATTTTATGGGAACCCTGTCCAACAATATGGACAAAATCGGTCAGTAAAGAAGCGTTACCTCCTTTAGATCAAATTCCTTTATAATCCGGTCCTCCAATTCGATGACCAACTTTCCGGAGGTGGACACACCTCGGATATAACCCATTAACCGCTCCCCTTTCGCATCGGCAAAGGTCGAGGGCTTATCCTTTCGGAACAACAATTGCTCGTAGGCGGGCAGCAATTGGGCGACTGTTTTCGCTTCCACGGTATCCAGTTGGAGTTTAAGGCATTCCAAAATGGTATGAAGGAGTTCGTCCAAATCGAAATTCCTACCGGTCACCAATTTTAAGGAAGACGCCTTGTCCAAACCCCCAAAATCCGTCTGGTTTACATTAAGCCCGATGCCTATGATCGCTTCGCCCACCTTATTGCCCCTAAGCAAGTTTTCTATCAAAATGCCACAGATCTTGCGCGAACCTGACATAATGTCGTTAGGCCATTTGATCTGTACATCAGGAATGGCGAGCTTGTTCAGGGCATTGAAAACGGCCAAGGACACTGCAATATTGAGCGCAAATTGATGCCGGACACTCATGGCGTCAAACTTTTTTAAGACACTGAACGTTAGGTTTTTACCTCCTTCAGAATCCCAAACTGTATTCATTTGCCCCCTGCCCTTCAGCTGCCTACGGGTTACGACCACGGTATAATCCAAAGGATTTTCCGAGCGCAACAAATCTTTCAAAAAGATATTTGTGGAATCCGTGGCATCAAGTTTGAGTATCTGAAAATGTTTTCCCAATGTGACAAGCCTTTACGATTTGTTAAAAACTAGGGCTAAGAAAACAAAAAAAACATAACTTTGTAAAAACTAAACTTTTTGAATGCAGAAAAAGAAAGCTAGCGCAGATGAATTGATTGCCTTGATTCTGGAAGGAATAGAAGACGTTAAAGGAGTTGACATAAATCTACTGGACCTTAGGGAAATCGAAAATACAGTTTGCGACTACTTCATCATCTGTAACGGTACTTCCAACACACATGTGAACGCAATTGTATCCTCCGTGCAGAAAAAGGTCAGCAAGGCCCTGCAGGACAAGCCATGGCATGTTGAGGGTTCTGAGAACGCCGAATGGGTGCTTATGGACTATGTCAACGTTGTGGTGCATGTATTTCAAAAACACATAAGGGAATTCTATGATATTGAGGGGCTTTGGGGAGATGCCAAGGTCACTATGGTGGAAAGCAGTTACAATTCTTAAAAAAAAATGGCAAAAGAAAACAACCCAAATAATACACCAAAGAAGCCACGTTTTAGTTCGTGGTGGATATATGGCGTAGTCATCGCATTGATCATCGGCTTCCAGTTTTTTGGTGGAAGCAATTTTTCAAGTACGGAAAAAACAACAACCTCCGAATTACAGGAATTCTTGCGCAATGGTGATATCTCCAAGATTGTCATCATTACCAATACCAGACAGGCCAAGGTATACCTCACCGAGGAGGCCATGAAGAAGGACGTTCACAAAGGAGTGGCCGAAAAGCCACTGTTCCCATCAACCAATCTGGTTCCCCAGTATGTATTGGACTATGGTGACCTTCAGATTTTCCAGAACGAAATCACCGAGATAAAGAAAGAGAACAACTTGGATACCATTGTCGAGTTTGACACGGAATCCAATGTACTTGGCGAAATATTTTTGACGCTCTTACCATTTGCCTTGATCATTGGTATTTGGATCTACCTGATGCGTAGAATGTCAGGCGGTGCCGGAGGCGGTGCTGGTGGACAGATTTTCAACATAGGGAAGTCCAAGGCCAAACTCTTCGACGAGAAAACCGATACCCGTACATCTTTTAAAGATGTTGCTGGATTGGAAGGGGCCAAGGAAGAAGTTCAAGAAATTGTGGAGTTCCTTAAAAACCCGGATAAATACACCTCTCTTGGTGGTAAAATCCCAAAGGGAGCCTTATTGGTAGGCCCTCCGGGAACGGGTAAAACCCTTTTGGCGAAAGCCGTAGCAGGTGAAGCCAAGGTTCCTTTCTTCTCCTTGTCCGGTTCGGATTTTGTGGAAATGTTCGTAGGGGTTGGAGCATCAAGGGTGCGTGACCTTTTCAAACAAGCAAAGGATAAGTCACCGGCTATCATTTTTATTGATGAAATCGACGCCATTGGACGAGCTAGGGGAAAAAACAACTTCACAGGTTCCAATGACGAACGTGAGAATACCCTGAACCAGTTATTGACCGAAATGGATGGATTTGGAACCAATACCAACGTAATTGTATTGGCCGCTACCAACCGTGCCGATGTGCTGGACAAAGCCTTGATGCGTGCAGGACGTTTTGACCGTCAAATCTATGTGGACCTGCCCGACCTCAACGAAAGAAAAGAAATATTCGAAGTACACCTTCGTCCAATAAAAACCGCCGAAACCCTGGATTTGGACTTTTTGGCCAAACAGACCCCAGGATTCTCCGGAGCCGATATTGCCAACGTTTGTAACGAAGCGGCATTGATTGCTGCCCGTAAGGAGAAAAAAGCGGTCACCAAACAAGACTTCTTGGATGCCGTGGATAGAATTGTGGGTGGTCTGGAAAAAAAGAATAAAATCATCACCCCAGAAGAGAAAAAGACCATTGCGTTCCACGAAGCAGGTCACGCCACGGTAAGCTGGATGTTGGAACATGCCGCGCCTTTGGTGAAAGTGACCATCGTTCCTCGCGGTCAGTCGCTTGGAGCTGCTTGGTATTTGCCCGAAGAACGTTTGATCGTACGACCAGAACAGATGTTGGACGAGATGTGTGCCACCATGGGAGGCAGAGCCGCGGAGAAAGTGATGTTCGGAAAAATTTCAACAGGAGCATTGAGCGATTTGGAGAAAGTGACCAAACAGGCCAGGGCCATGGTGACCATTTACGGACTGAATGACGAATTGGGCAATATCACCTATTACGATTCCACGGGTCAAAACGAGTACGGCTTTACCAAACCTTATAGTGAGGAAACGGCCCAAAAGATTGATCAGGAAATATCCAAAATGATTGAAGCGCAATATCAAAGGGCCATTAAATTGCTGGAGGACAACAAGGACAAACTCACCGAGCTTGCCGAACGTCTTTTGGACAAGGAGGTCATATTCAAGGACGATTTGGAAAAAATCTTTGGACAGCGCCCTTTTGAAAAAGAGGAAGAAAAGTTGGAGCCAGCAGAGTAATCGCTACAAACAACATCTAATCAAAGGAGTTATATTGATTAAGTAGAAAGAACACAAAACCATTAATGGGAGTTTTTAAAAAACTTTTCGGAGGAGGAAAAAAGGTTTCCAAAGAAACTGCGGAAACCCGGGGAGAACACATGCCCGACCTAAAAATTCCCGTTGATGAAAAGTTTACCATCTACTTCAAAAAAAATGGTGGAAAGTTCATTTACTGTGAAGATTTTGCCGAAGTTTCCGAGGCACTCAAGAACATCGTTTCGGAAAACGACTGGCAAAACCACCTCTTCTATTCGCTGGATCCTAGGATAGAGACTAAGTTTGCTTCGGAAAAGCTTCAATTCACCAACAATCGCAACGAAAGTGATATTTTCTTTACCACCTGCGAACACTTGGTGGCCCATAATGGGTCCATTTTGGTGTGTTCCCATCAAATCAAGGAAAAGAAACTGGACGAACTACCGTCCAATCTCATTGTGTTCGCCACCACGAGCCAGTTGGTAGATTCCATTAGCGAAGCACTCAAAATAATCAAGGAACGGTACCAGAAAAACATCCCCAACAATATCACCACCCTAAAGCACTTTCAGCAAACACCCGAAAACAAAGATGACTTTCTTTCCTATGGGAGTGCTTCCAAAAATGTATATCTTTTACTCCTAGAAGATTTCTGAGTAGATGAGAGAAATTTTAAGACGCTCCATAACAGGGGTAATTTACGTAGTACTTCTGTTGGGCGCAGTATTTTTGAGTTCGGACGCCTTCGACTTTCTTTTTATGGCCTTCGGACTTGGATGTCTGTATGAGTACAAGCGAATTGTAAAGCTAAAGGGGTACTACATCTTCATGGCCTATTTGGCCCTGTGGTGGGTTTTTATTTACCTCACCAACGACACTATGGCCGTGAACATGCTCATGCTTTTCACCATCGCGGTGGACATTGCCCTATTGATGTTCCTGTTCTCCAAAAAACCCAAATATTTCAATGACGTACAGAAATTCTTGATCGGGCTCTTCTACATTGGTGGCGGGTGTATTTTTTTGACGATGATACCTTACAAAATTGATGAATTTGCCCAATTTTTGATCATGGGCATCTTTATTTTGATATGGGTAAACGATACATTTGCCTATCTGGTGGGACGAACTTTGGGACGCAAACTTTTTCCTGCAGTTTCCCCAAAAAAAACTATTGAAGGTTCTGTCGGAGGTCTTATTTTTGCACTGGTCGCCGCCTATTTTTTATCGTGGTACGAAACACGGCTTTCGATAATCGAGTGGATGGCAATGGCTTGCTTGATCGTGGTCGCAGGAAGTTTGGGCGACTTGTTGGAATCCAAGTTTAAACGAATGGCCGGTGTAAAAGATAGTGGCGCTATCCTGCCGGGACATGGTGGAATCTGGGACCGATTGGACAGTTTGGTGTTTGCCGCACCATTTGCATATTTGATTTTAAATATTTTCTCCTATGTTTCATAAAGAGGGTCAAAAAATAATCATATTCACTTTTTTTGTAGTGGTGGCCATTGTATTGGCGGCACAATACACTATGGATTTGGAATGGGCCCGAATGACGGTTCAGATTGCGGCGCTATTGCTTTTGGTGGCCATCTTGCAATTTTTTAGAAACCCAAAGAGATTGGTGACCCCTAACTTTGATGAAATATTGGCTCCAGTGGACGGAAAGGTAGTAGTAATCGAAGAGGTGGACGAACCCGAATATTTCAAAGGAAAGCGAAAGCAGGTCTCCATTTTTATGTCGCCCGTCAATGTGCATGTTACCCGTTATCCCGCCAGTGGTACCGTCACCTACTCCAAATATCACCCCGGAAAATATTTAGTGGCTTGGCATCCCAAATCCAGCACCGATAACGAGCGAACTACGATAATACTGCATACCCCAAAATTTGGCGAAATCGGATACCGACAAATTGCAGGTGCCATGGCACGCAGAATCGTAAACTATGCCGAGGAGGGCGAACAGGTTACACAAGGGGAAGATGCTGGTTTCATCAAATTCGGTTCACGGGTGGATTTACTTTTGCCGCTTGACTGCGACATCACCGTAAAACTGAATCAAAAAGTAATCGGGGCACGCACGTGCATCGCATCGGTAAGACCATTGGATGACTAAGGAGGAGTTACATAAACGATTTGAGGATGCCGTTAACTTTGTTAACGACTATACGGACCCGCTTCCTGCGGACCTCTTATTAAAACTCTACGCCTACTTTAAGATTGCCAACAAAAATTTTGAAAATCCCGGCAGTCGAACTCCCCTAATCAATGCGTTCAAGGCAAATGCACTCTTTCAGGCCAAGAGCATCAGTGTGGAAGAGGCCATGGAAAACTATGTGAACATAGTTGAGAAGGAGCTTAAAAGCCTTTAAGAGGCCAAATCAGCCGTCGCAAAGGATTTCTCCACATAAGTAAAGTAAACACCACCGAAAATAGTAATCAAGAAATAGAGGGCCACCAGATAGCTCCCAATGGATATATAAGTATCGATACAAAACCAATCGCCCGACAAATAGATTAGTACCAATCCTGCCACACCCCGAATCACCTCAATCCAAACAGCATACGATTTTCGGTCCATTAGGGTAGTGTACCCATAAATCCCGACAAAAATAAACGCCCCAAACAACAGCAAGCCATCAAATCCGATTTCCGAATAGCTGTAGAACATAAAAAGCATCAAAAAAGTAGTTGCGATCAATTGAAAAAGGGCATATCCCTTTAACCAAGGTGAAGTTTCGGGACGGTATTTTTTGAAATTGTAGACATCTTGGATAACCTCAACGGGATATTTGTCCTTCACGTCCTGCGGACGCCATCCTGTGGGCATAAACCATATCCGAAGTTTGTCCCAATAGCTTCGGGTGCGCCATGCGTCCTGCATCAATCGCCATATATGTTGAAAATTGATGATGATGGGATTCCATGTATTCGCTGGTTTCAGCACACCGTATTGTGGCGGCACATCATCCAACTCTTCTTGAAAGGTGCCGAACATGCGGTCCCAAATACAAAAAATCTGTCCTAGGTTTTTGTCGATATACTCTGGATTGATGGCATGGTGCACCCGATGTTGCGAAGGGGTGACGATAACATATTCAAGAATCCCCATTTTGCCAATATACTGGGTGTGGTACCAGAACTGTGCAAACAGGTGTATCGGGGCCAATATGGCAATCACTTGATTGGGAACGCCCAATAGGGCGGCCGGAATCAACAAAAGGGCATAGTACCCCAACAAGTTGGAAATAGGCTGGCGTAGCGCGCAAGCCAAATTAAACTCTTCACTGCTATGATGTATCACATGCTGGTTCCAAAAAAGATTGATGTGATGGCTCAACCTATGGTTCCAATAACCGGCAAAATCCAAAGCAATAAAAGCCACCACCCAGACCAACCAAGTTGCCTTGATCTCGATAAGTGCCAAATGTTCCAACAAAAAGGGATAGCTCACCAAAATAAGCACAAGGCCCAATGAATCCTTCACCACATTGGTCAAACCTGAGCTAAGACTGCTCACGGTATCCATGAGGTTGTGTTTTTGATCCTTTACAAATCGGCCATACAAAATTTCGATAAGTACAAGACCGATAAAAAATGGCGTGGCATATAACAATGCCGTTGCATACGATTCCATTTCAAAAATTTAAACGTTACCCGATGCAAACATGGGATTTGCTGCCCATAAGTTAGTCCAAATTTTTAAATAATTGGATATCGTTGGCATCGGTCAAGTCGGGAATATGTTCGGAACGTGGTATACAAAGTACAGCTTTAGGGTGGTCGGCCACTAACATTCCAACAGCTTTCGGGAGTTCCTTTTCATTACGAACCGGGTCCATGGGACAGTTTTTCAAATATGGATAAACCTTAGCTCCAAAAAAACTAAAAATGTTCATGCTTACCCGAAGCTCGCCCATGGCATCTTTATATCGGGGCACATCCTCCACATTTGGTTTTTCAATGATTTGCTGTAAAAATCCATCCGAAGAAATATCCATTACGGCAAACTTGGCTATGCGCTCCTCGGTATACTCAAAACCTGAACTTCCGTAGCTAATCAACGCATGAGGCGCTTTTCTATCTTTCCTTAAATCCTTGAGGGCACCAACAGAATAAAGGTTATCGCCATTACAAACCGTAAAAGTGGTCCGTTGCAATTCAGGGTATTGATCCAAACATTGCTGAAGTGCATCAGCCGTACCCAATGGTTTTTGGCGTCCTACGGGAACTTCTTGCACGGCCAGGTGGACTTCTAGTCCTTTCGAAAACACTCCTTGATCTTTCAATTGTTGAAAGGCCATATTTTCTGGGCTGGTAATCAAATACAGTTTGGTGTATCCTGCCTCCACCGCATTCCGTACCAAATAATATAAAAAAGGATGCCCCTTCTTACCTACGGGAATCAAGCTTTTATGAGGAATGTGGTCCATAATGGTTCCTTCTTCCCTAGCTTTTAGACTTCGCTTCATCCGTGAGGATGCACCCCCTACCATTACAATCAAACTCGTGTTTTCCATCTTTCTCAATTCGTTAGGTTCACAGCATAAACAGCTTTGGCCCCATGGTCCAAAAAGGCGCGTTTCACCCTTTCCTCCGTATCCTCCGTTACCATGGCTACCATACAGCCTCCCCCTCCCGAACCAATGGTCTTTGCCCCAAGGGCTCCGGCTTCGCGTGCGGCCTTCATCATCTGCGCCATTTCCAAAGGGGTGTTCTTGATTTCATTTTCAAGGATACGCTGGTGCTGGTTCATCAAATCTCCCAAAAACAGGATATTCGGATTTGGTCGGAGCAGCTCCTTTTTTGCTTCCAAGGTAATATGGTAGTTATAAATAGTGGCATACCAATACCCTTTAAGTTCTTCGGGAACCAAATCGATATACTTTTCGTAGTCTTTTGGCGTGGCTTGCTTCAAATTGAAGTCGGTATGTTCATTTTGTACCGATGCCACCGCCTGTTGTGCATATACCCGTGCATTTTTGAGTACTTCCAATGTTTTTTTGGGTACTCCCGATTCCGCCACGAGCAATTTTCCCAAATCGGCCTTCAATCGTGTACTTTCACCTGTTTCCGTATCGATATAAATGAGTCCTTTTTGAGCTATGGTATACTGGTCCATGAGTCCTCCGGGCTGATCAAAGAACAGAACTTCGGCCTCATAGGCCCACTTTCCAATTTGTTCATCACTGATTTGATGGGATTTGCCTGCTGCCTCGACCAAAAAACGTATCCAAGCGACCACCAAGGCCGAAGAACTGGACAAGCCAGCATTCAGTGGTATGTTTCCGGTAATCTCCACATCATAGCCTTGCTGCCAATGGAAGTTGTTCTGTCTTAAAACGGCCATCACCGATCTAAAATAATCTCCTGATCTGACCTCCTTCAAACTATCTTGCAAAGCAACGGACACCTCTTCATCCAGATCTAATAGTTTTATAGCGTACCTCCCATTGGAATTGGGTGTTCCCTTAATCTTGATGTAACGGTCTATGGTTCCCGCAATAACGGGCAGACCTAAATAATCTTGATGGTCGCCGTAAAAACAGATTCGGGCCGGAACTTTTATGTCAATCATCAATTTCCTCTATTAATCAACAATTCCCAAAGGTGCAGTTTCTTTCCAGTTGCCCCTCGTAAAATCAGGGAAAGGCTGGGGCGCTCCACCGCTGGCCACGGAACGTTCACTCAATGGAGAAACTGCACTCCACAAACAACCCTCGTACACATTTTGGTCCAAAGGAAGCCCTTTTTGGAGGCATTCCACGATACGGTACACCATGATGCCATCCATGCCTCCATGTCCACTGCCCTTGGCGGCCTTGTTCAGTCTTTTATAAAGAGGATGGTCGTATTTCTCGTATAATTTTTGAAGTTGTTCTCCTTGCACCCAAGAGTGATGGTCTTTGGTAAGCCCTTCCACCCCACCTTCCAATGCAACACGGGTTGGGAAGCCAGCCAAAATTCCTTTGGTTCCTTGCACCAAGTTCAATCGAGAATAAGGTCTTGGACTGGTTTCGTCCCACTGCACCATAATGGTTTTTCCCATAGCGGTTTTAACGATGGATGTATTTAAATCTCCACCTTTAAAATCGAGTTGATTCCATTTATGGTCGGATGGATAATTTTTCTCGGCATATAATTCACGCCCCCTCGCTGGCGTGGAGAAGGAAACCAAGCTGCCAAAAGTATCATCTTGCCGTGCGAGGTTCATATATTGGGCCACTGGTCCCAGACCATGGGTCGGATATAAATTTCCATTTCTTTTGGCATAGTGGTAGGTCCGCCATGAGCCCGTACCTCGCTCCTGCTTTTCCATTTGCCAGCGTAATTCGTGAATGTACGCTGCTTCCCCGTGCAAGATTTCACCAATCACCCCTTGTCGGCACATATTTAGGAACATTAACTCATCCCGACTGTAATTGACGTTTTCCAACATCATACAGTGTTTTTGGGTGCGTTCGCTCGCATCCACAATATCCCACATCTCCTGAATGGTGGTTGCGATGGGTACCTCAACAAAGGCATGTGCCCCGTGTTCCATGGCACCGATGGCCATTGGGGCATGATTGGCCCAATTAGTGGCAATAAAAACAATATCTGGTTGCACTTCTTTCAGCATGGTTCGCCATGCATCCTCATCACCCCAGTACGGTTTGATGTTTTTATGCCGATTTTCCCCGGCCGCCTCTTTTACCCATTGGGTCTTTTCTTTTACCAAATCTTCATACAAATCACAGATAGCGACCACCTCGGTACCTTCCAGCGCAGCAAAGAACTTGGCATGTGTTCCCCCTCTGGCTCCTACACCAATGAAAGCGGCGCGAACCTTTTCCAATTTAGGCGCTGCAAATCCACCCATATAGGTTGATGCCAAAGGGCGTTCCGGATTGGCTTTTAAATACGATGGAGCAATGGTTATCGCGGCAGCAGAAAGTGAAGTTTTTTGGATAAAACTTCGTCTATCGAGGTTTTTCATAAGTGCAAAAGACGTTGGTTATTGTTCGTCCAAAGTATGAAAAATAAAAAGAAAAGGGAAGCAGACTTCCCTTCTCAAACTCATGATATGACAGCCAAAGTTATTTTAAACTGGCTAGGCTTTTTTCCAAGGTCTCGATTTTGGCCTCGGCGTCGGCCGCTTTTTTGCGTTCCATGGCCACGACTTGCTCGGGTGCATTGTTTACAAAGCGTTCGTTGCTTAACTTTTTTTCGACGGACTTCAAAAATCCTTTGGTATAGTTAAGCTCCTCCGTAATCTTGGCTATTTCCGCCTCCACATCAATAGCTCCGCTTATGGGGATAAAGTACTCGTTACTTTTCACCCGAAATGTCAGGGCACCATCCAAACTGGCATCTATGGTTTCCATGGTCGAGAGGTTGCCCAATTTGATGATGATGGCATCCATTTGGGAACTTACGCCTTCGGCATTCAACATAAAAAGCTCCAACGCATCTTTCTGCGGGATGTTTTTCTCTTTTCTGATGGTTCTCACTCCGGAAATGACCTCCGCAGCAAAATCAAAATCTGAGATCAACTGGGTATTCACCTTTTCTGCCTTTGGCCATTGGGAAACGATAAGTGCCTCCTCCGGACTGCGTTCGGCAATATGCTGCCAAACCTCCTCGGTCAAGAATGGCATAAAGGGGTGCAACAGTTTTAGGTTTTCCTCAAAAAGATGCAATACCTCGTCGTATGTTTTCCGATCGATGGGTTTCTGGTATTCCGGTTTTACAATTTCCAACAACCACGAGCAGAAATCGTCCCAAACCAATTTATAAATGGCCATAAGGGCATCGGAAATTCGGTATTTGGAAAAATGGTCCTCGATTTCAACCAAAGTCTGATTGAATTTGGCCTTGTACCATTCGATTCCTTTAGCTGCGGCTTCGGGCTGAGGCATGTCGGCCACTTCCCATCCACGAACCAATCGAAAGGCGTTCCATATTTTATTGGCAAAGTTGGCTCCTTGCTGGCAAAGGGCTTCATCAAACAACAAATCGTTACCAGCGGCGGAACTCAATAAAAGGCCCACACGGACTCCATCAGCACCAAAATCATCTATCAATTGGAGTGCATCGGGGGAGTTCCCCAAGGATTTGGACATTTTTCGACGTTGCTTATCGCGAACCAATCCTGTGAGGTAAACATTTTCAAAGGGTCGTTTTCCTCTATACTCATAGCCAGCCATGATCATTCTGGCCACCCAAAAGAACAAAATATCGGGTCCGGTAACCAGGTCGCTGGTCGGATAATAATAATTGACCTCCTCATTTTCTGGCTCCAAAATACCTCCAAACACGCTGATGGGCCATAACCAAGAGGAGAACCAGGTATCCAATACATCTGGGTCCTGTTTCAAGTCTGAAGCCCGAAGTCCGAGGTCCGAAGTTTTTTCCTGTGCCAGTTTAAGTGCTTCTTCTGGAGTTTCGGCCACGACAAAATCCTCTTTTCCATCACCGTAATAATAGGCAGGAATCTGCTGACCCCACCATAATTGTCGGGAAATGTTCCAGTCGCGGATATTTTCCATCCAATGGCGATAGGTGTTATCGAACTTAGACGGGTATAATTTGACATCCTTTGTTTCCAAAACGCCTTCTAAGGCGGGTTTGGCCAAATTTTCCATTTTCAAGAACCATTGATCGGACAGTCGGGGCTCGATTACCGCTTTGGTCCGTTCGGAAGTACCCACTTTATTGGTATGTTGTTCGGTCTTCACCAAATATCCCTTTTCCTGTAGCTCTTTCACAATCTCCTTTCGTACCTCAAAACGGTCCTTCCCCTCGTAGTGTAGTCCAAAGGAATTTAGCGTAGCATCTTCATTAAAGATATCGATAACCTCCAAATTGTGCTTGTCCCCAAGGTTTTTATCGTTTTCATCATGAGCCGGAGTAACCTTGAGACATCCGGTTCCAAACTCAACATCGACGTACTCGTCCTCAATGATAGGTATGACTCGGTCGCAAATGGGCACAATGGCCTTTTTGCCCCGTAAATGACGATATCTTTCATCATTGGGGTTGATGCAGATGGCGGTATCTCCCAAAATGGTTTCTGGACGCGTAGTGGCAATGGTCACTTTCTCGTCAGAACCTTCAATGGCATAGGACAAATAATACAGGTTGCCTTGTCGTTCTTCATAAATGACCTCCTCATCCGATAGGGTGGTCTTGGCTTCGGGATCCCAGTTCACCATTCGGTACCCCCTGTAAATCAAACCTTTATTATATAAATCAACAAAAACTTTGATCACCGATGCTGACATATCGTCATCCATGGTGAATTTGGTGCGATCCCAATCGCAGGAACACCCCAGTTTTTTTAACTGTTGCAAAATAACCCCTCCGTACTCGTTGGTCCAGTCCCAGGCGTGTTTCAAAAATTCATCGCGCGACAGTTTTGACTTATCGATACCATCAGCCTTCAATTTGGCAACCACCTTGGCTTCGGTAGCAATGGATGCATGGTCCATCCCGGGAACCCAGCAGGCGTTTTTACCCAAGAGCCTTGCCCTGCGAATCAAGACATCTTGAATGGTATTGTTGAGCATATGGCCCATATGAAGCACGCCCGTTACGTTGGGCGGGGGGATTACGATGGTATAGGGCTCCCTATCATCGGGCTTGGAACTGAAGTACTTATGCTCCGACCAGTAGGCATACCAGTGCTCTTCCACCCGTTTTGGGTCATATTTTGATGGAATTTCCATGTTTCGGTACAGTTTTTGTTTAATTGGACTGTGATTGGTTTTTTTGAAGGGAAAGCTAAATGTTAATTTTACGCTATTCTTCGGATGAGGGCCAATCCAGAAATACGAAACAAAAATAAGTAACGTTATTCTATAACAAAAGAATTTTGGATGCAGGTATCAAAACATCTACATTTGAAGTTCACCCAAAAACCAAAAATGATGAAAAAAACTGTACTCATGCTGTTTGTAGGGCTCTTATCCTTAGGGGTATATGCTCAAGAGACCGCTAAAATCGAATTTAAAAGCGAGACCATTGATTACGGAGAAATTGAAAGAGGTAGTGATGGTGTCCGTGTTTTTGAATTTACCAACACAGGTGATGCGCCTTTGGTGATCAGCAACGTTAGATCTAGCTGTGGATGTACTATCCCCAAAAAGCCTGAAGAGCCCATTATGCCCGGTAAAACTGGTAAAATCGAAGTGAAATATGATACCAACAGGGTTGGCCCCATTCGTAAGGCCATTACGGTAACCTCGAATGCCGACACACCTACAAAAGTGTTGAAGATCAAGGGTAATGTAAAAACTCCTGGCGCAAAGTAAGCGTTAAGAAATAAAGATGAATAAAGCCCCGAACCATTGGTTCGGGGCTTTTTATTTTTAATCGTCGTCAAACATCTTTTTGAGGACAAAGGTGAACAACAGATCCTGATTGTATCGTTCGATGAGGACTTTTATCCGTTTCCCTTCTTTTTCGTTGATCATTTTAAGGATTTCCTGCAATTTATATTGGTGTACCCTTTTCCCGTTTACGGCCAATATCACATCACCCTCACGGAGTCCGGCTTCGGCGGCCGGACTTCCGGCACGGATACCGGATACCACGATTTCGGGGACCAAGCTCAGTCTTGTTTTGTTTTCCAATAAAATCTGGACATTTCCAAAAGTATCTGCATTGTCCTCTTTGACAATCCCATTGGCATCTGCAATACGCTCTGCTATGTACCGTAATCCGTTGTGCTGCAAATCTATTCCCGCCAAATTATACTGAAAGGGTTCTTTAAAATTTCCATTCTTTTTTAGGGTGACCTTACCTCGGGCATAATCAAAAACCATATTGAACCGCTTGAGTACTTCGCCTCCAAGACTTCCGTTCCGATCACCAAGGCTATCCAATCCTTGGAAAGATTCCCGATAAGGAAAGGCCACTTTGGCTTCATCCAACTTAAAGCCACCTATCTGGACCCCATCGATCTTACTCCGTTTTCCGTAAATGTCACCGCTAAGGCCCCGCCCCAAGTGATCTTCGTAGTTTTTCTCAGGGATTTCCAAACCTTTTTCAGGCTCAGGAAACAGCCATAAGGCATCGCTACTGCCCGTATCCACCAATAATTTTACGGGAATATTGGCCGTGTCCTTCATGAGCACGGTTCCTTCCACATAGGCTTTTCGACGTTCTACCTTTAATGGAATGGTTTGCCTATTGCGTCGTTCCTTGTGAGTATAAAGTTCAGGGTTGTGCAGTTTTAGCTTCTTGCTATTGTAATTAACCTCAACAATAAAATCCCTAAAAAGGTCATAGCCCATAATACCGTGTACAGGTATTCCCAAACTGGTAGAAAAGTCAATGCCCCTATCCATCACCACATATAAGTCTTGCGAATAGTTTTTGGCATCGCCCAAGGTAAATCTGTTTCCTTTGGAACTCAGTGCCTTCATCGGTTCGCCATCACCGAGCCCACGTATGGTTACTTCCGATACATTATTGATGGGAACGGAATCGGATTGGGAAAGATTGAAAAGGATGGGTTTGCTCACCCCAGAATCCAAAATAAAAGTAAGCTCCACCCCATTGATCTCCACTGGGATAATAATTAGGTTATTGATGAGCTCAAACCGAATTTTTTGATGTTTTTTATTGCTGGGCAAGGTAAACCCCTGTGCCCAAATAAAATTCGGCACAACTAAAAGAAGCGTAAAAATTAGAGCAATTCTTTTCCACATAAGCAACCTTATTGCATCTCCATTAAGAAATATACAAATAAAGCTCCATAACTTGCTATACTTTAACATTTTAGTAGACAAGCAAATTATCCTCAAACTTGTTGTTTTCGATACTAGGTTTTCTCATTTTTGCGAAAACTTTAGTACATGCCAAGTATTTCGAACAAAGGGGTACAGATGCCCGCATCACCCATCCGTAAATTGGTGCCCTACGCCGAGGCTGCCAAAAAAAGGGGAACACATGTTATTCATCTCAATATTGGACAACCCGATATCAAAACCCCCAAAGTGGCGCTCGATGCGGTGAGAAACCACACCATTGAAGTACTTGAATACAGTATGACCCAAGGCTCCGAGGCCTATCGAAAAAAAATTGCTGGCTACTATGCCAAACAGGATATTTTTATGGACTCCGAGGACATTATTGTGACCACAGGTGGTTCGGAAGCTTTGTCCTTTGCCATGGGAACCATTATGGACAACGATGACGAAATCATCATTCCAGAACCCTTTTACGCCAACTATAACGGTTTTGCGACGGCTGCAGGTGTAAAGGTCAAACCGATTGCTTCATCCATCGACAATAATTTTGCACTTCCCCCTATTTCAAAGTTCGAGGAGCTTATCACTCCAAAAACAAAGGCAATCCTTATCTGTAATCCGGGGAATCCTACGGGATACCTATACAGTAGGGAAGAAATCCATCAACTGGCAGAACTAGTAAAAAAACACGACCTTTTTTTGGTGGCCGATGAAGTGTACCGCGAATTCACCTATGACGGAAGGGAGCACTACTCCATTCTCCAGGTAGCGGGACTGGAGCAACATGCCATTGTAGTGGATTCCGTTTCCAAAAGATACAGCATGTGCGGAGCACGAATCGGATGTTTGATTTCGAAAAACAAAGCTGTAATCGACACAGCGATGAAATTTGCGCAGGCCCGTTTGTCCCCTCCCACCTTTGCACAGATTGCGAGCGAGGCGGCTTTGGAAACACCGCAATCCTACTTCGAGGAGGTCATCGATGAGTACGTTGCCCGAAGAAATCTATTGATTACCGAGCTCAATAAATTGGAAGGAGTAAAAGTGGCCACTCCACAGGGTGCCTTTTACTGCGTTGCCGAACTGCCCATTGCAGATGCCGACCACTTTGCCCAATGGTTGCTGGAAAGCTTTGAAGTAAACGGGAACACCGTGATGGTGGCACCGGCCGCAGGCTTTTATGCAACACCAGGCCTTGGAAAAAACCAAATAAGAATTGCCTATGTGCTCGAAAAAGAGCAACTTGTAAAGGCCGTCCAAATTTTGGGCAAGGCCTTAACCGAGTACAACAAACAGTGAACATACAGGAAAACATATCCTTAAAAAACTACAATACCTTTGGTATTGACGTTAAGGCACGGTTCTTTGTTGAAATAACCGGTCTGGTACAGCTCCAGAAAGTACTGGAACTAAAGGCCTATCCCAAGAAATTCATTATTAGCGGTGGAAGCAATATGCTGCTCACCAAGGATATCGATGCCTTGGTCATGCATATTGCCCTCAAGGGTATCACGGTAGTCGAGGAGTACGAAAACAGCGTAGAGGTTAAAGTGATGGCAGGCGAAAATTGGCACGAACTGGTGCTATGGAGCTTGGAGCGAGGTTACGGCGGACTGGAAAACCTTTCGTTGATTCCCGGTAATGTGGGAACAGCACCAATTCAGAATATAGGTGCCTATGGGGTTGAACTCAAGGATGTATTCGTGAGCTGTGCGGCCATGGATGTAACAACCGGAGAGTTGGAAGGCTTTGATAACGAGGCCTGCGCCTTTGGATATAGGGATTCTATTTTCAAAAACGAGGCCAAGGACAAATACATCATCACCTCGGTGGTCCTAAAACTGACCAAAACGAACCATGTACTGCACACGGGATACGGCTCCATCGAGAACGAGCTCAAGGAAAAGGGCATTGTACACCCCACTATTCAGGATATTTCGGAAGCAGTGATCGCCATCCGAAGGAGCAAACTGCCGGACCCCAAAGAAATTGGAAACAGCGGAAGTTTTTTCAAAAACCCGGTCATTTCAAAGAAGGCCTTCGACCGATTCATCAAAAAACATCCCGACGCCCCTTTTTATGAGGTCGATGACAACGGATTCAAGATACCTGCTGGTTGGCTGGTAGAGCAATGTGGGTTTAAGGGAAAACGGTTCGGTGATGCTGGTGTGCACGACAAACAGGCCTTGGTACTGGTCAATCATGGGAATGCCACCGGGCAGGAAATCCTTGACCTCAGCAAAAAGATTCAGGAAGAAGTATACAAGAAGTTCAAGATAAAAATACAACCGGAGGTCAATATCATAAAATAACCCTCGCATTGAAGACAATAACGAGGGTTATACCAAACCAAACTAACCAAACTTATGTATATCGAAAAGGGTTGTTCACCCTTTATGTTTCCAAAGTCCTACGAGATAAAAACGCTTTTTCCGTCGTAGCTTTGTCTTATATACGAGATAAATCCTATTTTAGATTTTGGGCGTTCAAAAAAAATTACCAAAACCACCATAAATGAGCACACTGATCGAGAGACATATTGTTTCGCTCCTTGCGGAGAAAGACGACAAGGCGATTTCCCTACTTTACGAAAATTATGGGGATACCTTGTTTGGTGTCGCCTTTAAAGTGGTAAAGGATGAGGATCTGGCCCAAGATGTGCTTCAGGAAAGTTTTATAAAAATTTGGAAAAAGGCAGATACCTACGATGCCTCCAAAGCAAAGCTTTTTACATGGTTGTTCCGTATTGTCCGCAACACGGCCATCGATAAATTGCGAAGCATCAACAATAAATCCGATAAGGAAATCCAAATCGACGTTTCGGACGTATATAATGTTGGAGTGAAGGCCATTAATCCGGAACATCTGGACATCCAAGAAAATTTGGATAAAATCGAAGATAAGTACAGAATTGTTTTAGAGGCCCTATTTTTTGAGGGAATGACGCAGCAGGAGGCAAGTGATGAATTGGATATCCCTCTTGGGACCATAAAGTCTAGACTAAAAATCGGACTTAGGGAACTTGGAAAGATTTACGGTACCACCATGTCCTTGCTCTTTATCTTAAATCTATTGTCATGAAGGAGAAAGTAAAACTATTTTTGGAATCCGACATTTTGGAGAAATACCTTTTGGACGACACCACCAAGGAGGAATCCCAAAAGGCAGAACGCTATATTGCCATGTACCCCGAGGTCAGGGAAACCTACGACGAGCTTCAAAAAAATCTGGAGACGTTCGCCAATATGTATGCGCGAAAAACTCCAGAAGGCCTGAGGGAAATTATAATGGCAAGTGCCAAGAAAGAGACCATGGTCAGCAAAAGGTTCTGGCGCTATGCTGCGGCAGCAAGTATCGCCATCATGATTTTTGCCGGATCTTCCATCTTCTTCTGGAACCAAAACAAAACCCTGCAAGAGGAAAACACCATGGTGACGAACCAAATCAAGTATTTGGAAAACAACATGAAGGACCAATTGGCCGATATGAGGAACCAATTTATTGTCCTGAACAACCCGGCCACCAAAAAATATGCCGTGAGAGGTGAACGCGAAGCCAAGGAACTTAAGGCCATAGCATATATAAATCCGGTAAAAAAACTTTCCTACATCAATGTGAGCAATGTGCCAGAGCTTCCCGAGAACAAGTGCTTCCAGATGTGGGCCGAGGTGAACGGTGAGTTGGTCAACTTGGGCGTAATCAAAAATTTTGATGAAAAGGACAAACTCCTTGCCCTACCCTACGCAGACAATGCCGTAGGCTATATCACCATTGAGCCAGAAGGTGGAAACACCACACCATCGGTGGACAACATTGTGGCGAACATCAAATACAACTAAGCTAAAGGGCTAAAGAAACTCTAAATCCGCTTTTCTTAATCAGCTATTTTGTACCTTTGTGCAAAAGATGGATTATGAAGTTAGTATTGGTTACCATTGGACTTTTAGCACTTGCTTTTGCAGGTATCGCCATTAAGATTTGGGGTAAAAAAGACGGAGAATTTGCCGGAACCTGTGCAAGTCAAAGCCCTTTTTTGAACAAAGATGGAGAAGCATGTGGATTTTGCGGAAAACTTCCCGAGGAGCAGGACTGCAAAAAAGATACGGTGACCCAGACCCAATAATCCCCATCCGTACAGAGATACAAGATTCATTTTTTGGAAAAAACCGACGATTCCATTCAGGAGATTATCCAAAAGGCAAAAGAAGGAAACCAAATTGCCTTTAGCAACCTCGTTGATACTTTTTGGAACGATGTTTACGGCTTTCAAGTGCTTCGCACCAAAAATGAGAACGACGCGGAGGACATTACCATCCGCACATTTTCCAGAGCTTTTGACAAAATTGACACCTACGACGAGAACTACGAATTTAAGACGTGGCTCATCACCATTTCCAAAAACTTGCATGTAGACCTGCTTCGAAAGCGCAAGAGAAGCCTGATCAATGACATGGAATCCCGTGGAGATGAGGTAAAAAAGGTCTTGGACGAAACCCCATCCGTCGAGGATCGACTCATCACGGAACAAAACCTGGCCAACCTGCTAAGGGACATCAAAAAACTAAAACCGCACTATCAAGAGGTCATCAACCTAAGGTACTTTCACGAAATGAGCTATGCCGATATCGCCAAAGAACTCAATGAACCCGTTAATAATGTGAAAGTGAAACTGCTCCGGGCCAAAAAGCTTTTGGCCGAAATCATCAAAAAAAAGTGACCCCTTCACCACTATTAAGTTTCCTCACCAGTTTCGTATCTTTGTAAACCAAAATTAATCGTATGAGCACAAGCGTAGCAGAAAACGTTCATCCACCTAAAGGAAAACCAAAATGGCTTAGGGTAAAATTGCCCACAGGCAAGAAGTACACCCAGCTTAGGGGACTTGTGGACAAGTACAATCTGCATACCATCTGCACCTCAGGCAGCTGCCCAAATATGGGCGAATGTTGGGGAGAGGGTACGGCCACCTTTATGATTTTGGGTAATATCTGTACGCGTTCTTGCGGCTTTTGCGGGGTAAAAACAGGCCGTCCGGAAACCGTGGACTGGGCAGAACCCGAAAAAGTGGCCCGTTCCATAAAAATCATGCAGATCAAACATGCGGTGCTCACCTCCGTAGACCGAGATGATTTGAAGGATATGGGTTCGATTATTTGGGCGGAGACCGTAAAGGCCGTGCGACGAATGAATCCCGATACCACCATGGAAACTTTGATTCCCGATTTCCAAGGCATTTCTACCCATTTGGACCGAATCCTTAAAGTGGCTCCAGAGGTGATTTCCCACAACATGGAAACCGTGAAAAGGCTGACCCGTGAGGTCCGAATCCAAGCCAAATACGAAAGAAGCTTGGAAGTACTGGACTATTTGAAGAAAAACGGTGCCAATAGGACCAAGTCCGGAATTATGCTCGGTTTGGGAGAAGAAGAGCACGAGGTTATCGCAACCATGGAAGACCTGCGAAAGGCCAATGTGGATGTTGTAACGATTGGACAATATTTGCAACCATCAAAAAAACATCTGCCCGTAAAACGGTTTATTTTACCGGAACAGTTTAAAAAATATGAGGAAATAGGCTTGGAAATGGGCTTTAGACACGTAGAGAGCGGGGCCTTGGTGCGATCCTCCTACAAAGCACACAAGCACATCCACTAGCCCATCCGCCTCCCCCGCCTATGAAAAACATTACGGTTGGAATAAATGGCTTTGGGCGCATAGGGAGAACCCTATTCAGGCTCCTGCGGCAGCATCCAAATATACAGGTAGTCGCCATCAACGACATGGCGAATGCCGAAACCCTGTCACATCTGCTCAAATATGACAGCATACATGGGGTACTGAATACCGCGGTAACCTACAAGGGCAACCATATTATAGTGGATAATCAGGAAATTCCTGTGCTCAACCACCATCATGCCAAAGAAATCGACTGGAAATCACATGGTGTGGATATTGTGGTGGAATCCACGGGAAAGTTCAAGACCAGAGAGGACTTGGGTCACCATTTAAAAAATGGAGCCAAAAAAGTGATTCTCTCCGTACCACCGATGGACGATTCCATTAAAATGGTGGTATTGGGCGTAAACGAAAAAATTATAGCTCCAGACGACGATATTATATCCAACGCCTCTTGTACTACCAACAATGCCGCTCCCATGATCAAAATCATCAATGAGCTATGCGGAATAGAGCAGGCCTACATCACTACAGTACACTCCTACACTTCGGACCAAAGTTTGCACGATAGCCCGCACCGCGACCTAAGACGGTCAAGAGCGGCAGGACAATCCATAATTCCTACCACCACAGGAGCCGCAAAGGCCCTTACCAGTATTTTCCCCGAGCTGTCTGATGTGATAGGCGGATGCGGAATAAGGGTCCCGGTTCCCAACGGCTCCTTGACCGACATTACCTTTAATGTGGTCCAAGAAACCTCTATTGAAGAAATAAATGCTACCTTTAAGGAGCAAGCGGAAAGTACCCTAAAAGGCATACTCAACTATACCGAAGACCCTATTGTTTCTATCGATATAAACAATAGTTGTCACTCTTGTACGTTTGATTCTTTGATGACATCGGTGATCGGCAAAATGGTAAAGATCATTGGATGGTACGATAACGAGACTGGATATTGTTCCAGGATTATTGATTTAATAGATTTGCTCATAAAGAAAAACTACGTTTGATTTCAACCTTGGCCAACAAAAGGATAAGCGTTACCACGCTACTTCTACTGTGCATTTGGTTTTGCACACAGCCTTTTTATGCCCAAAGTATTGGTAATTCAGCATCCGGCGTGAAGACCATTTTCGACGATTTCATGAAGTATCGCCATGAAAACAATGTAGAGAAAGCCCTGGAATCTCTTAGCGAAGCCGCCAATGTTGCCGAGACCAATGAAGATTCCAAGCTCCTGCTGGACACCTATCATCAGTACGCCCGCCTTTTTTTGGAAGAAGGAGACCCAGAAACGGCCATATTTTACTGGGATAGGGCAAGTATTCTGCTCAAGGACACCTCTTATTCCTATGGAGAGGCATTCCACTTGTATTTGGATGCCGCACTTCGCTATGGCGAGGGAAACAATTTTCAGGCGTTAAAACAACTTGAGGAGTCAAGAAAAGTAAGTAACAACCGAAACCTCACCAACAATATTTTATTGCTGGAAGCACGAATCTATTCCAACATCGAAAAATATGATGATGCGGTCAAAAACTTACATGCCCTAATTGTCAACTCAGATGAAGAGGAAAGGGCCTATTTGGCCACGATGGCCAATCTGGAATTGGCCAAGATCAGTGTGACCTTAAATGACCTTGATGAAGGAATCATCCATTCCAAAGCCGCCTTGGAGCTGGCCCAAAAACATGGCTACTCCAAAGAAATCAAAAACGCCTACGAGCAATTGTCCAATATCTACGAAAAAAAGGGGAACTACGGGGAATCCTTGGTCTACACAAAGGCGTTGGCAAAACTGAAGGACTCCGTTTTCAATATCGAAAAGGCAAAATTGGATGCAGATACGGCCGACAAAGTCCGTTTCGACCACCAGATGAACGAACTCAACAAACTGCAGGCCAAAAACGAGGAGTTGAGCGAGTCCAAAAACCGCTCTGAGATAACAGCGATATTAACCTCTGCTTTTTTGACAATCATTTCCCTATTGGCCGTTTCGCTCTTTAGGAACAACCAAATCAAGTTAAAGACCAACGACCTGCTTTATACCAAGAACAAGGAATTAGAGTTGGCGAGGGATGCAGCGGTATCGGCCATGGAAGCCAAGACCAACTTTTTGTCCACGGTAACGCACGAACTTCGAACACCACTCTACGCCGTAACAGGGCTTACGCACCTGTTGTTGGAAGAAAATCCTTCGGAACACCAAAAAGAACATCTGAAGTCGCTCAAGTTTTCAGGGGAATACCTGCTAAATTTCATCAACGACATTTTACAGATCAACAAGATTGATGCAGAAAAATTGGAACCGCTCAATATTGAGTTTAAACTGCACAAAGTGCTCGAAGATGTAGTGGAATCGCTGCAACAGAATGCCAATGAAAAGAAGACGGAGCTTATTTTGGATTATGACCCCACCATTCCAAAAAAGTTGATGGGCGACCCCATCAAGCTCTCACAAATCTTCATGAATCTTGTTGGGAACGCATTGAAGTTCACTAAAAATGGTAAGGTGGAAGTCATTGCCAAAATGCTGAAAAAAGATGAGGACCAAGTAAAATTATATTTTGAGGTCCGCGACAACGGAATAGGTATTTCGGAAGACCAACAGAAAAATATCTTTGAAAGTTTTGAGCAGGGATCTATTCAGATCAACAGGGAATATGGTGGAACAGGGCTCGGCCTAACCATTGTAAAAAGCCTATTGGGATTGTTCGGCACTACCATCCAATTGGAAAGCGAATTGGGCCATGGAAGCTCATTCTATTTTGAACTCGATGTGGATTACGAGGCCAAGGATGGCGAAGAGGTCCCATTTGAACTGAATGTTGAGGAATTCCAATTTAAGGGACTGCATGTATTGGTCGTGGAAGACAATAAAATCAATCAGGTAATCACCAAAAAAATGCTCACCAAAAAAGAGATTACCTGCGACATTGCTAACAATGGTAACGAAGCCATTGATATGGCAAAAAATAACACCTACGATGCCATTCTGATGGACATCCACATGCCCGGCATCAGCGGTGAGGAGGCTACGAGACAAATACGCAAGTTCGATAAAAACATTCCTATAATCGCCTTGACCGCCATTTCTTTGGATGATAGTTTGGATAGCTTTTATGAAGCCGGCTGCAACGACGTGGTCACCAAACCCCTTTAAGCCTGAAGTGTTTTATCAAAAAATTGGGGAAAACATTTTTAGAAGCAAAATGGAAGGTTCTGTTTAGAGCAATGCTCGAACAGCATTCGCCAAATAAGCTTCATCTTCGGAAGAAAAACTATGGGCCACTTCCAAATAGTATAGATTTTCTACTTTGCCCTGCAAGCGGACAAAATCCTTTTCCGTGGTCACAATCAACTCGCTACCCTTAAAACCTTCAATCTCCCTCTCCGTAAATGGGTGGTGGTCTCCAAATTTAAAATGATTGAAATCCAACCCTTGCGACTTTAAAAATTGAACCAACGGACCAGGTTCCGCTATTCCTGTGACCAAAGCAAACTTTTTGTTCTTGAGATGGGACAATGGAATCTTTTTTTGGCCACCGTTGGATACAACATCTTTATAGGCAAAAGCTGCGAACAATACCTTCTGATCCGCATTTGGTTTTAGTTTTGCAACCATGTCCATCCTATCCTTTTCCGAAAGTTTATCAGGACATTTGGTTACAATGATCACATCTGCTCGTTTAGCTTCCCTTTTGGAATCCCGCAAATCCCCAGTGGGCAAATACCAATCATCCCTATAAGGCTTTTGATAGGTAGTGAGCAAAATGGAAAAGGTCGGTTTTACCTTTCTATGCTGAAAAGCGTCATCCAAAACAATCATATCCGGTCGGACCAAACGCTCCAATTGTTCAATACCGTTGCGCCTATCAGCATCCACTGCGATAGGAACTTCGGGAAATTTTTGATGGATTTGGTATGGTTCGTCGCCAAGCTCCAACACCGTACTTGTTGGCCCGGCCAAATAAAACCCCTTTGACTTTCGCTTGTATCCCCGGCTTAGAACGGCTACACGATGATTGGACAGCAACCTCAATATATATTCTGTCATTGGTGTTTTTCCCGTACCGCCCACACTCAAATTCCCGATGCAAATGGTGGGTATACCGTAAGATTTGGATGATAACATCCCCACATCATACAAATAGTTCCTCAAGTAAACGACCGCGGCATATACCAACGAAATGGGGAACGCTATTTTCCGGAGCAATGGAAGCATTGGACGAAAATATAATATTTTATCTTTAGGCCACTTAACAATTTTAAAATGACCGTTAACGACATCGCAAAAGTGCTTGAAGAACTGGCTCCTTTGGCCCACGCCGAAGATTTTGACAACGTAGGGCTGCTCGTCGGCGACCCCAACATGAAGGTGGAAGGGGCATTGGTATCACTAGATACCTTGGAAAATGTGGTCGATGAGGCCATAGCTAAAGAATGTAATCTGATCATCAGCTTCCATCCCATCATTTTTAAGGGACTTAAAAGATTAACAGGTGCCACCTATGTGGAACGGGTAGTACTAAAGGCCGTTGCCAACAATATTGCCATTTACAGTATGCATACGGCATTGGACAACAGCAAAATGGGGGTCAATGCCAAAATTTGTGAAGTATTGGGCATCAAAAATCCACAAATTTTGATTCCAAGATCCAAGAGCATCAAAAAATTGACGACCTACGCACCTGTTGCCGATGCAGAAAACATTAAACGGGCACTCTTCAAAGCTGGCGCTGGAGAAATCGGCAACTACAGCAACTGCAGTTTCAGCTTGGAAGGCACCGGCAGCTTTAAAGCAGGTAACGGGGCCAACCCGACCATTGGCAAATTAGGTGAGGTCCATTTTGAAAAGGAGATGCAAATCAATGTTATTTACTCCTTTGAAAGGGAAAAACCCATTTTAAACGCCCTTTTTGAAGCCCACCCTTACGAAGAAGTGGCCTACGAAGTATTGACGCTGGAAAATAGCAATCAGGATTTGGGCATGGGAATGATCGGTACCTTGGATACCGAAATGGACGAGAAAGAGTTTTTGATACGTACCAAAGAACGCTTGAATGCCAAAGTGGTCCGCCACTCCGAATTATTGGGCAAAAAAGTCAACAAAGTGGCCGTGTTGGGCGGTAGTGGTGCTTTTGCCATTGGTGCCGCCAAGAAGGCTGGAGCGGATATTTTCATCTCAGCCGACATGAAATACCACGATTTTTACCAAGCCGAAAACCAATTGGTAATCGCCGATATGGGGCACTTTGAAACTGAGCAGTTTACAAAAGATTTATTGGTTGATTATCTTACGAAAAAAATTCCTAATTTTGCAGTCTCTTTATCGGAGAGTATAACGAATCCCATCAAGTATTTATAACATATATGGCGAACAAGAAAGAAAGCACTGTGGAAGACAAGTTGAGAGCATTGTACGACTTACAGCTCATTGATTCCAGAGTGGATGAAATCCGCAACGTTAGAGGCGAATTGCCTTTGGAGGTACAAGACTTGGAAGACGAAGTTCTTGGTCTTAAGACCAGAATGGACAAATTGAAAACGGATGTTGAGACCATCAACTACGAAATCACTGCCAAGAAAAACCTGATCGACGAGGCCAAAGCGCTTATCAAAAAATATAGCGAGCAGCAGAAAAACGTAAGGAATAGCCGAGAATTCAACTCGCTGACCAAGGAAGTAGAGTTCCAGGAATTGGAGATTCAACTAGCTGAGAAGAACATCAAGGAATTCAAGGCGCAAATCGAGCAGAAGAAAGAGGTCATCGCTGCCACTAAGGAAAAATTATCCGAGCGCGAAGGTCACCTAAAACACAAAAAAGGTGAGTT
Organism: Flagellimonas sp. MMG031; assembly: GCF_040112705.1. Classification (NCBI taxonomy): domain Bacteria; kingdom Pseudomonadati; phylum Bacteroidota; class Flavobacteriia; order Flavobacteriales; family Flavobacteriaceae; genus Flagellimonas; species Flagellimonas sp. MMG031. The sequence continues at coordinate 1,533,390 of NZ_CP157804.1, read as the reverse complement.
GGACGCCATTCTTGCCGAAACGGAAAAAGAAGAAAAGGCCCTTTTGAAAAAGTCCGAGGAATACGAGGACAAGATTGAGGAGCGTTTGATCCAGGCTTATAAAAGAATCCGTCAGAACGTAAAAAATGGTCTGGCCGTAGTTCCCGTAGAGCGTGGAGCTTCTGGAGGTTCCTTTTTCACCATTCCACCACAGGTTCAGGTAGAGATTGCATCCCGCAAAAAAATCATTACCGATGAGCACAGTGGTCGAATTTTGGTAGACCCGTTATTGGCCGAAGAAGAACAAGAACGCATGGAAAAGCTTTTTACTAAGCTATAATCCAAAATATTTCCATACCAATAATGAGCCACCTTTCGGGTGGCTTTTTTTGTTGGCACAGTCATTTCGAAATGAGGGCCACCTTTGAGAAATACAAAGCAGGCAATGCCCGGTCCAGTGCCGAACGAATTCGAAGTACCGCAGGAAATCTTAAATCCTTTCATCTCTCAAAAAAATGTGAAATTAGTATAACACGACCGTTATAAAAGATGTCTCGACTGCGCTCGACATGACAACCCATAGAAAAAACGTTCCAAGAAAAACGTCATGCCGAACTAGTTTCGGCATCCCGCGCTAATTAGTGGAAATTCGTGCTATTTGTGTCAAACAACAGAAGAAAGAGATTATCGACTGTGCTCAAGATGGAATAGCTGACATCCTACTGTTCCAAAAACTCCAGGATTTTATTCTCCACTTCTTGAGAATCCCATTTTTCCTCAATTTTGGGCATTTGCATCACCTTTTGCATTATCTCCTCCTGTTGGTCCCCAATGGCCAAGGCCTCGGCGTAGGGCCTGTCCGAAAATGTTACACGGCTGTACACCGGAATCCACTTATCGGGATATTTTGCTGCAAAGTGCTTTTCAATCTTCTTTTGCAATAGGAATTTAGGGTCGGCCGTTTTACTGCTCATCTCTACAAAGTTCCGATAGCTCAATTCCGCAATGGCATCGGCATTCGGCTTTCGCTCCTCTTGGTATTTGGAGAAAATGGTCTCCCAATCATCACCGTGTTGCCGCATGAGTTGATCGAGTACGTAAATATCCTCGAACCCGGCATTCATGCCCTGCCCATAAAAGGGTACAATGGCGTGGGCAGAATCACCCACTAGAGCCACTTTGTCCCAATACGTCCATGGGTAGCATTTCATGGTGACCATGGCACTGGTAGGGTTATTGAAAAAGTCTTTGGTGAGGTCCTCAATCACCTTGCGCACGTTGGGAAAGTACGTTTTAAAGAATTCCCTGGCCTGCTCTTCGGTTTGGAGGCTTTCAAAAGAAACCTTGCCCTCAAAAGGTAAAAATAAGGTACAGGTGAAGCTTCCATCAATATTGGGCATAGCAATGAGCATAAACTCGCCCCTTGGCCAAATATGAAATGAATTTTTATCCAGTTTGTGCGTGCCATCTTCATTGGCGGGAATTGTGAGCTCCTTATAGCCCACATCAATAAACTCCTGGGAATAATTATAGCGACTTCGTCGCTGCATTTTGTGCCGTACCCTTGAGAAAGCACCATCGCAACCAAAAATCAAATCAAAATTGTACTCCGTCCATTCACTTTTTTCGGATTCCCCGGTAAAAATCTTTGCTTCGGGCAAGTCAACATCCCAAACCTTTTCATTAAAACGGAACTGCGCACCGGCCTCTTCGGCCAAATCGATCATCCGTTTGTTCAATATCCCTCTGGAAATGGACCAAATGGCCTCCCCTTCCTTTCCGTACTTTTGAAAGTAAACAGGCTTGTCATTCACATGCATTGCCCGTTTGTCCAACGGAATGGCAATATCCTTAATTCGGTCACCGATACCAACCTCATCCAAGGAACGCCATCCCCTATTGCTCATGGCAAGGTTAATGGATCTTCCTGAAAACTTAATGGTTCGAATATCCGGTCTTCTATCGAACACGGTCACCGTGTGACCAATTCTTCGTAGATAAATTGCTAACAGGGAACCCACCAATCCGGAACCGATGATGGCTATATTTTTTGGAGTCTGTGCCATAAATGCCCAGTGGGCGAATTCTGATTAAAACGATAAAAATAAGCATTTTGGTCGTTACGACGGGGCGATTCCAAGCTTTCCATTACATCTATATATTTTTGTTTAATTTTTATGTATGTTTGTTAAACAATTATGAGCCGTGGCACACAAAAAAATGCACCTTCCCACCAAGATCTGTCCCGTTTGCCAACGGCCCTTTGCCTGGAGAAAAAAATGGGAAAAGGATTGGGACCAAGTGGTGTACTGTAGCGAGCGTTGCAGAAAAAACAAGCATAAAAATGAACACTAGCCTGCTTTGGTTTGGAAATAATTTACGGGTATCGGACAACGAGGCCTTGCATTTGGCTTCAAAGGCCGACAGACTGATAGCGGTCTACTTTTTTGACCCTAAACATTATGAAATCGGTCCATTTGGCTTTAAGAAGACAGAGCGATTTCGGGCCAAATTTCTTTTGGAAACAGTACAACAGCTTCAAAAGAAACTGGAAGACCTGAATATTACTTTACTCGTTTACCAAGACAAACCAGAGAAGGGTATTCCAGAGTTGGTGGAACGCTTTCAAATCGATACCATTTATCTGCAAAAGGAATGGACTTCAGAGGAAACGAATGTTATAACAAACGTAAAGCGAAAGGTTCCGGAAAATATCCAATTCTATGAAACCTTTGACCAATTTCTGTTTCATCCAGAAGATATTCCTTTTGACGCCTACGAAAAGATTCCTCAGGTATTTACGGTTTTCCGTAAAAAGTGCGAAAAACACTGCGAAGTAAGGCCTTGTTTTGACGCTCCACAACCATTCCCAATGGCTAACCTCGTTGAAGAAACTCCTAAAACACCTACTTTGGAAGAACTCGGTTTTCCCCACTTTGAAATGGACCAGAGGTCAGCCTTTCCTTTTAAAGGTGGTGAGGAGGAGGCACTCAAACGCTTACAACATTATTTTTGGGATACCCGAAAACTGGCTTACTACAAAAAAACCAGAAATGGGCTGGTAGGCACGGATTACAGCTCCAAGTTTTCCCCTTGGTTGGCCAATGGTAGTATTTCCGCTCGAACGATCTATTGGGAAGTAAAGCGTTTTGAAAAAGAGATAAAGAAAAACCAGGACACCTATTGGCTCATCTTTGAGCTGATTTGGCGTGATTACTTTAAATATGTATCCTTAAAACACGGGAACCAAATCTTTAAAATTGATGGTATCCTCGGAAATGATTATGATTGGCACAACAACAACAAAGCTGCCCAACATGATTGGATCAATGGGCAAACGGATGATGATTTTGTCAACGCCAATATGATAGAGCTGAAGGAAACGGGTTGGATGAGCAACCGTGGCCGACAGAACGTGGCCAGCTACTGGTCCAAACACCTGCAACAAGACTGGCGTATCGGTGCCTCCTATTTTGAAGCAATGCTCATCGATTACGATGTACACAGCAATTGGGGCAACTGGATGTACAATAGCGGCGTGGGAAACGACCCTAGAAATCGGACCTTCAATACCAAACGGCAAGCGGAGATGTACGATCCCAATGGAAAATTCCAACGGCTTTGGCTGCAACACTCTTTATTTTAATCCATGAAAAAACTTCGACTGATCCTTGGAGATCAACTCAACCTTTCACATAGCTGGTTCCACGAAACAAGCGATGACCATGTATACCTAATGGCGGAAATGCGTCAGGAGACCGACTATGTAAAGCACCATATCCAGAAAGTGGTCGGCTTTTTTAGTGCCATGCGAAATTTCGCAAACACTTTGGAAAACAATGGCCATCAAGTGATGTACTTCACCATAACCGACAAGGAAAATCCGCAAAACTTGCCCGACCTCATCAACCAAGTAATCGAAACGCGGCAGATAGAAAAATTTGAGTACCAATTACCGGATGAATATCGATTGGACGAGCAGCTAAAGGATATTTGCCAATCCCTTTCCATTCCCAGTGAGGCTTTTGACACCGAACATTTTTATACGTCACGCAGCGAACTCAAAAATCACTTCAAGGGCAAAAAACAATTGATCATGGAAAGCTTTTACCGCATGATGCGGAAAAAACACCATGTTTTAATGGAAAACGACCAGCCCGAAGGCGGAAAATGGAACTTTGACCAGAGCAACCGCAAAAAATGGGATGGTTCGCCCAACATTCCCAAGGAACTTTCCTTCGACAATGATGTTAGTGCTATTTTGGAAGAAATCAAAAAGGCCGAAGTGGAGACCTTCGGCAATATCGACCCTAAAAACTTTGCATGGCCTACTACCTACGAGGAATGCAAAAAGCTGTTGGACTTTTTCTGTTCCAATCTACTGACTTACTTCGGGGATTATCAAGATGCTTTGCATACCGAGCAAAAATACCTGTTCCACTCCCGATTGTCCTTTGCGATGAACAGCAAAATGCTTTCCCCAAAAGAGGTGGTGGATGCTGTTGTAAACCATTACCATAACCATAAAAACGATATCCATATTTCGCAATTGGAAGGATTTGTTCGCCAGATTTTGGGCTGGCGCGAGTATATGAGAGGAATTTACTGGAAAGAGATGCCCCAATATGCCCAATTGAACGAATTGGATAACCATAATCCACTACCGGATTTTTTCTGGACGGGCAAGACCAAAATGAACTGTCTGCAGAAGTCGATTTCCCAAAGTTTGGACGATGCCTACGCCCATCATATTCAAAGATTAATGGTGATAGGCAATTATGCGTTGTTGACCCAAATACACCCCGATCAAGTGGATGCCTGGTATCTCGGAGTGTACATAGATGCACTTGAATGGGTGGAAATTACCAATACCAGGGGGATGAGCCAATTTGCGGATGGAGGCATTGTGGCCACCAAACCTTATGTGAGCAGTGCCAACTACATCAACAAAATGGGTAATTATTGTAAGGATTGCCACTACAGCCATACTAAAAAGACAGGTGAAAAAGCATGCCCCTTCAATGCGCTATATTGGAATTTTTTGGATGAGAAAAAAGCTCATTTCAAAAGCAACCAACGCATGTCGATGATGTTGAGCTTGCTGGAAAAGAAAAGCAATGATGAATTGAATGAGTTAAGGGAAAGGGCCCAGCAAGTGATAGCCCATCCGGATGAATTTTGATTTTAACGATTCTTTAATATCCGAGAGTAGCTGCCCTGCCGTATATCTTTAAAATATTCCGCTTCGGCGTCTATATATAAAAAGTCCTTCACAATGCATTGCGAAGGACTTTTCACTTTTTTGGAACTATTGTTTTCTTATTTCAGGATTTCATCCACGATCCCATACTCCACGGATTCTTCGGCACTCATCCAGTAATCACGATCAAAATCCTTCATCACCTTTTCATAGGGTTGGCCACAGTTTTCCGAAAGGATCTTGGCGCCCAATTCTTTGGTCTTGATGATTTCCCTTGCTTGGATTTCGATATTGGAGGCTTGCCCCCTTGCGCCACCACTGGGTTGGTGGATCATCACTCGGGCATGGGGCTGTATAAACCTTCTTCCCTTTTCCCCTACCGATAACAGTATGGATCCCATGGACGCTGCCAAACCAGAACATACCGTAGATACCGGACTTTTGATTTGCTTGATGGTATCGTAAATGGCAAAACCGGAGGTTACGTATCCCCCTGGGCTGTTGATGATCAATTGGATTTCCTTATGGTTCAACATATCCAAGTAGAGCAATCTGTCTATGACATGCTTGGCAGAATCGTCATCTACTTGGCCCCAAAGGAACACTTTTCGGTCCTCTAACAGTTTTTCTTGGATCAATTCCTGAACTTTTCCTTTTTTTGAACTCATTATATAGCTATTGTAAGACTTCAAAAATAATCAAATTCCAAGGAAGTTGAGGCACTTGTTCGCCACAATGACCCGATTATGATTTTATCTCCACCTTTTGGGAAACCACATCCTTTATCGGAATGATAAATTTTCCCTCCTTGGTCTCTAGGGTAAGGCTGTTGTTCTCAATGGCCTTTATAGTCCCTTCATCTCCGTTGATCACAATTCTATCGCCCACCACATACGTCTTGCGGGTGTAGAATGCCCTAAGGATATCGGCCACGATCTCACGGGACCCCAACCCTACCCCCAAAGCGAATGCCAATAGGAAGGAACCCATGATCAGGGTAATGTTGTTGGTGATAATGGTAGTATCTACCCCTGCTTGGTTCAACGCTGTGATGGACATAAAAACGACAATCACGTAAAAGAACAGGTTGCTCACAATATTGGAACCGCCAAACTCAAGGGAATCGAACAACCGCTTGATGGTCTTCTTCACGTAGTTTCCAATATAAAACCCGAGCATCAATAGGGCCAATGCACTAAAGAATTGTGGCAAGTAATGTAAAAGGTTGCCTATTTCCTGTGAAATGATCTTCCAATCCAAAATATCAGCCGCCACGATCAAAAAGACCAAAATCAAAAACCATCGCACAAAACCCGATATGATTTTTATGAAATCCACATTGAGTTCGCCCTTACCGGCGACCTGCATTCCATTGATCTTGTCGTTGAGCAGGTCAACTTTGGCCAGTTTTAGGATTTTCTTTAATAGGAACAGTACAATTTTGATGACGATCCAACCTAGGCACAAAATGACCAAGGCCCCCAAGATTTTAGGAAAGGCCGATGCAATCTCTTTGCCCATCCCCGATAGTGAATCAAGGGTCACATTTTTCCATTCGTTAATAGTCTCCATAGTTGTTGTTTATTTATAGTGTTCTGTTAAGTTGATTAGTTGTTTCCCATGGTTCTGAATAGTTTGCGCAAAGCACCCCCCAGATTGATGGAGAAGAGTGAAGCCATATCCATGATCAACTTTGCCGCCGCAATGTCGTTCATGACCTTTTGCTTCATTTCGGGAGGGGCCTCGTGTAGGGAGGCCTCCAGTTCCTTAAATGGGTTTTTGTGTTTCTTTGCCATCTATTCCAAGGTATTATAGATTTCCACTAGTCGTTCCTTTGCTCTTTTAATGCGCATTTTCACCGCACTTTCCCCAATCTCCAACAAGGAGACCAGATCTTTGATGCTGGCCCCATCTTGGTATTTTAGCAGCAGTAACGATTTGTCCTCTGCCGCAATCAGCTCCAATGCCTTTTTGAGTTTGTCCGCTTTCATTTCAAACAAGCTCTCATCGGGCACTTCTTCGGTAAGCTTATGTTCGGAAGTTTCCACCTGAACGGACTTGTCCCGTATTTTCAGTTGTTTGTTCCGGTTGACATAATTGACACAAAAATTATAGGTAAATGAGTAGAGCCATGTAGAAAACTTCGATTTGCCCTTAAAGGTTCGAAGTTTGATAAAAAGCTGAAGGAACACATCTTGGGTGAGATCCTCCGCTTCGTCCGCGGATTTTGCGAATCCGTAACATTTGTTATAGACCATTGTAGCATAGCGGTCGTACAACTTTCCAAAAAGCATGGGGTCGTTGTCCGCAACAATCTGTTTCACCAATTCCTCATCAGATAGCTGCACGTATAAGTCTTCCTTTTCCAAAAACGCTTTGTCGGGGTTACTTATAAGTATGAGAAACAGGTTTTTTAAAAAAGTCACTCCAAAAACAGATTTATTTGACCCAGCTTTTTAAAATGGGGGGCAAATTAACGGATTTTCCTAGTATATTTGGTTAAAAACCAGACATGAAGACCTATTACATCGCCGGACTGCTTGCCTTTTTATTTTTTGCCGCTTGTAAAACGGAACCGAAGAAAACCGAAACTGCGGCCGAAACTACCGAAACCGAAAAAACCGTTCCCGAACGGATTGCGGAGGCCCATGGTTTTGAGCATTGGAAGGATGTGGAACGAATAACTTTTACGTTCAATGTGGACAGGGATTCCATGCACTTTGAGCGTAGCTGGGATTGGGAACCCAAAACCAATATGGTAACGGCCATTTCGGGTGCGGACACCTTAAGGTACGACCGGAATGCGATGGATAGTATTGCACTAAAGACCAATGGTGGTTTTATCAATGACAGATATTGGTTGATGGCCCCCTTTAATCTCATGTGGGATGCCAATAATTATACCTTTGAGCATACAGCAGAGGCAACTGCCCCCATTAGCCAAGAACCTATGCAAAAGCTGACCATTGTATATGCTAATGAAGGTGGCTACACTCCTGGTGATGCCTACGACTTTTATTTCAAGGATGATTACGTTATTAGGGAGTGGGCCTATCGAAAATCCAACCAAGAGGAGCCGAATTTGGTATCCACTTGGGAAGATTATGTGGATATGGAAGGCCTACAATTGGCACAACAGCACAACCGACCGGAGGGTGGAACCAGTCTTTACTTTACAGGGCTTTCTGTAAGTAAGGAATAACCTCAACGGATGATTTACTAAAGCAAAAACGGAAATTGAACAGTCTTGGTCATCATTGAACAAGATGATATCAATTTGTTAAAGTCACACAGATACGGAAAGATGTGGAATGGAAGTTGGTAAAATCATATGGTAATGATCTGGCTCGTGATGTTGATTAGGGCCCTTGATTAGCCCGTAAACCAATCTCTATAGATTTAAAGTAGTGGTTCTAATTGAGTAGTGCTATGAAAAATAAGTCAATCCATGTTATATTATTTTCGATGATTTTTATTTGGGGTTCCTTGGTTATGGTGAACCTTTATTCCAACCCTAAAGGGTTTATATCCTATTTGGGATTTTCCGATAGTAATAGCGGGACCCCTCTAGGGTGGGTATTGGCCCTTCTTACCGTTGTCATATATTGTGGCAGCGCAGCAAAACTATCCGAGGTATGGAACTATATGTTCAAATTGGATAAATTAAAGCTTACCGCGATCATCGCAGCCGTTTTTGCTGGAATCATGGAGGAGGTGATTTATAGAAAATGGATTATGGACTATTTGGCCACACACGATTATTCTTACGCAGTACAGGTTATACTGTCCGGTTTAGCTTTTGGGGTCGTCCATTTGATATGGGGAATAAAAAACCTTAAAGCTGGTGTGAATGCTTTTATATCTACCGCCATATTGGGTTTTGCGCTTGCCATTGTTTACTTGGCTTCCAATCGTAGTTTAGCCCCTTGTATTGTTGCCCACTTTGCTATCACTGGCCTAATTGAGCCTGGTTTATTGATCGCGGCCAAGAACAATACTTTGAATTATTGGTAATAAAACTAGAGCTGTAACCAATTCAAAAATTTGGAGTCTCTAGTAAAAACAGCTTTATTATGAAAAAACTAATTTTCATGCTTTGGGCAATCTTTACTAGCTCCATGTCTGCCCAAATGCCCAATCACTTGTCCAATGCCGAAAAAGTGTACGGACTGTCTAAGTTTTGGCAAGAGGCCAATTACAACTTCATCTACCTGAACAAAGTGGACAAGGCGGAGTGGGATTCGCTGTACAGAACCTATATCCCAAAGGTCCAAGAAACCAAAAACGATTATGAATACTATCGCTTGCTGCAGCGGTTCTGCGCCTTTCTAAAAGATGGACATACCAATGTTTACTTTCCGGAAAGCATCCAAGACAGCATTTTCAATACAAATTTCGGGGAATACCGTCTGTTTTTGACGAATATAGAAGGTAAGGCCATCATCACAAGAGTGAACGAAAGCAAGAAAAAGGAAATCCCCATCGGAACCGAAATCACCAAGGTAAACGGAAACCCAACCCATATTTATCTAAAAGAGCATGTGCTTCCCTACATTTCTTCATCCACGGATTACATACTGCAAGATTGGGGCATTTGGAGGCTTTTGGAAGGCTACGTTGGGACCTCCTACGATTTGGAGCTAAAACTGCCCAATGGCAAAATCAAAAACTTGACCTTGACCCACACCATAACCGAGGAAGAAGAGGTCTACCCACCTTTTGAGGAAAGGGAATTATTGGATATGAAATGGTATGACAAGAACATTGCCTATGTAGCGCTGAATTCCTTTTCCGACCCAAAAATAGACAGCCTGTTTTTTGAAAGGATACCTGAACTAAAAAAAGCGAAAGCCCTTATTGTAGACCTTAGAAATAACGGTGGGGGAAGTACTGGAATTGGACAGGAAATCTTTAATCACCTCACCAACGATACCATTTTATACGGTTCAAAATTCCGAAGCAGGCTTCATGTTCCCAGTTTTAAAGCTTGGGGGCGTTGGACGGAAGAAAAAGATACCTTAAATAATTCCTGGGCCAAACAGGCTTATTTATCGTTTCGTGACGAATACTATCATGATTTTCCTTATGGTCCTGACACCCTGAGTGTAGCCGAGAAGGAATTCCTCAAAGACAAAAGAATCATTGTGCCCACAGTCCTTTTGATAGGCCACAATACAGCTTCTGCGGCCGAGGACTTCCTCATATTTGCCGATAACCAAAAACATATGACCAAAATTGGCGAGCCAACCTTTGGCAGTACAGGGCAACCCATGTTGTTTGACCTACCCAATGGTGGACAAGCGCGGATTTGCACCAAAAAGGATACCTATCCAAACGGTAAGGAATTTGTTGGCGTGGGTATCCAACCTGACATTGAGGTACGTAAAACCTTATCCGATTATATGGAGAACAAGGATCCTGCTTTGGACAGGGCACTGGACTTTTTAGGTAAAAAAATCAAATAATATCTAAAAATAACCCATAATTCATTGTAAATTAGAACTATACGATTATATCAATGGTTCTTGCTGGCGTAGTTGCGACCAGCATATTTCTGAGAGGATGACATCTGTCAACGATAATCAATAAGTATGTCCAAAATCATCCAACAAAAACCAACCGCAAAAATTATGAATTATGAAGACACCTAAACACATTGCCTCAGTGGCAACCTTATTAATAGTGACCGTTTTTTTAATCGGATGGGGTGTGGAACAAGACACGGTTACTACAGAACCAACAACCATTGTTGTGCTCAAGTTTAAAGCCCAACCCAACAAAAGTGATCAAGCCATATCGGCATTGAACAAACTATTTGAAAAGGTAAAAGAGGAGCCCAATTTTGTTTCCATCAAACTCCATATTGATCCAGTGGACCATACAAACATTATGCTCTATGAGGAATGGGAAGACCAATCCTATTATAATAATGAGCATATGAACACGGCCCATTTACAATCGTTTATGGCCAACTCTGTCAATTTTTTGACCGGACCACCTGAAATTTCCTTTTGGGAAGTAAAAGGTGTCATTGATTAACCTTTGTTGCTATAGGTTTGCATCCCAAAAAACCAATTTTCACAATACCTTAAAGTAATTTTAAAAAAACTGAAAAAATGAAGGTAACATTGATGAGCATTCCTGTCCAGGACCAAGAAAAAGCGTTACAGTTTTACACAAAAAAACTGGGGTTCATTAAAAAGAAAGATGAACCCTTGGGAGGAGGCAACCGATGGCTCACCCTAGTTTCCAAAGATTGGCAAGATGGACCAGAACTCCTATTGGAACCAGCCCCCAATCATTTTGAACCATCAAAAGTGTACCAAAATGCGCTTATGGAAGCAGGAATCCCTTGGACACAGTTTGATGTTGTTAATGTGGATGCCGAGTATGAGCGGTTAAGCAAGCTTGGAGTCGAGTTTACGACCAAGCCAACTATGGCCGGAAATGTAACATATGCAATTCTTAACGATACTTGTGGGAATTACATTCAGTTGGTACAGGAGCTATAGCGATACCTATGTCATGATTAAATAGAGGAAAACTTAAGTCATAAATTACTTCCCCCTTCTCCTTAGGAAAAACGTAATCCCAAAAACCAACAGGGCCATGCACAAGAGCAACATAAAGCTATAATTGAGCGAGGCGCTTTCCGCAATAAAACCGAGAATTACCGGGCCCAACAAAAACCCGATATACCCAAAACCAGCGATAAAGGCCACACCTTGGGAGGAATCCACGCCCTTCACGTTGCCGCCAATACGGAACAATTCGGGAACAATCACCGAAAATCCCAATCCGTTGAGGGCAAAACCAATTATGGACCAAGTGGTTTGTTGGGTCAGCACCAAAAAATATCCACAGGCCGCAATCAGCGCACCCAACCCCACCAACTTAATGGAGCCCATCCGGGCGCTGATGCCATCACCTAAAAACCGACCCACCGTCATAGTGGTGGAAAAGGCCAAAAATCCAGCTCCAATGAGCATTTCCGGAGCCTTGGTCATTTCCTTGAGATAAAGGGCACTCCAGTCGATAATGGCCCCTTCGCTACCAAAGGAAACAAACCCAATGATTCCCAACAACAGCAAGGGTTTAAAAAGTTTGAAGCTGAACGGTTCCTTTTCCACGGGCGCTGCTACAATGTGGATGTAATGCTTTCTAAAATATAGGTTGATGATGAACACCAACACCACCGTTATGCCCATGTGCAGGACAGGACTTCCGATTACGGGAATCAAAAAGCTGCCCAGCCCCACCAGAATACCGCCTAAACTGAAAAACCCGTGGGCCGCAGACATGAAGTTTTGCTTATCCTCTTTCTCAATCTCAGTGACCAAGGTATTTATGGCAATATCGATAAAACCGTTGCCCGCACCAAACAGGTAGAGCGCTGCCATCAACAGATAATAATTGGGGGCCATGAGTGGTAGCATGGCGGTGGCAGACACAAAGATGACCCCAAGCCAAGAAGCCCTGCCCACCCCAATCCGGTTGATCAATTTGGATGCCACTGGAATAATGGTAAAAACCCCAAGGGACAAACAAAACAGGGCTATGCCCAGATCAGCTTTGTTAATACCCAGATTTTCCTTTACCGTAGGAATATAAATGGCCCATGTACCGAACCAAATATTGATACTGGTAAACACCCAGGCTGGCCCAAAATATCTTGGGTTGGACAAAATCAGTTGTAAGGACTTCATAAATGGAGTTGGTTGGTTGGATTCATGTAAAAGTAAGAAGTTATTTGGTTTGGATGCCTTGTTTTAATATCTGTCCAAAACGGTACATATCCTCAAAGGAACAATAAAAGGGTGCTGGGGCCAATCGAATGACGTTGGGCTCCCTCCAATCCGTGATTACACCGTGCTTCATCAAATAATCAAAAAGGGACCTGCCCTCTCCATGCAAAAACACTGAAAGCTGGCACCCTCTATCTTGGGGCGTGATAATCTCGAAGGTACTATCCACCTCCTTATCGATTTCGTGCAGTACAAACTCCAAATAGGCCACAATGGTCTTTTGTTTTTCGATTAGCGCATCCATACCCACTTCATCAAAAAGCTCCAAGGAGGCCAAGTAGGGTGCTACGGAAAGTATGGGCGGATTGCTCAACTGCCATGCGTCGGCACTCTCAATGGGGTCAAACTCGGGCTTCATCAAAAAACGGGTTTCCTTTTTGTTGCCCCACCAACCTTCAAAACGGGGAATATCCTCCTTGCCCAAGTGGGTTTCATGAATAAATATTCCAGATGCGTTACCAGGCCCGCTGTTCATATACTTGTAGCTGCACCAAGCGGCAAAATCGGCGCCCCAATCATGCAAGTGCAGTTTGATGTTCCCCACGCCATGGGCCAAATCCCAACCCACAAAGGCGCCAGCATCTTTTCCTGCCTTGGTAATGGCTTCCATATCCAAAACCTGGCCATTGTAATAGTTCACGCCACCCATCAACACCAAGGCAAGCTCATCGCCCACTTCTTGGATTTTTTGGATGATATCTTCCGTACGCCATGCGTGCTCCCCTTCCCGCTTTTTTACCTCTACAATTGTTTCTTCGGGATTCAATCCATGAAAACGCACCTGACTTTGGAGCATATATTGGTCGGATGGAAAGGCCTTCTCCTCACAAATTATCTTGAATCGCTTAGCTGTGGGCCGGTAAAAGGAAACCATCAATAAATGAAGGTTTACGGTGAGCGTGTTCATCACCGAAATCTCTTTGGGTTTGGCCCCCACCACCTTACCCAATCCTTCGGCAAGCCGCTCGTGGTAATCCCACCAAGGTTTATCGGCATAAAAATGTCCTTCCACGGCGAGTTCCCGCCAATCCTTCATCACTTCGTCCACAAACCGTTGGGTTCGTTTGGGTTGCAACCCAAGGGAATTCCCGGTAAAATAAATCACATCCTTTCCGTTGACCTGAGGGTAGTGGAACTCATTTCGATACGGGGCCAAGGCATCGGAAGCGTCTAATTGTTTGGCGAATTCAAGTGTATTTTGGAACGTCATTTTTCTTTTGGTTTGTCCCAAAAATACAACTTGTGGGGGTAATGTGGCGAAAAGAAAACTATTCCAACCGCATTTCGATGATATGTTTTTTAAAGCCCACCTTTTCGTAGGCTTTAATGGCCGAAGTATTGTCATTGTAAACGGTAAGCCGAATCTCCTGAAACCCTTTGGCATGCGACCATTGTTTGAGCTCTTCCACGATTTGGGCATTGATTCCCCTGCCGCGATAGGCTACATCGGTATACATAAAACCCAAATAAGCGTACCGTTCATGATTAAGATAATGCCTAGCCCGTTTGGAAATGGCATAGCCTGAAGCGACTATCTTCCCTTCAACTTCGGCTACCACGACATGGGATTCGCTATTTTGAATCATAGCACCAATATCGTAGTAACTGATGGTTCCACTTTTTATGGTCACATCGAATGGGCGTTCCGACTTAATGATTTCCTGTTCAAAATTGAGCAATACGGGGAGGTCGTCCATAGTCGCCGCCCGAATCGTTACCTTTGGTAATGTCATGAAGTTGTTTTGTTTAATAGGTACACCAATGTAGTTGTTTTCCCTATTTTTGCGAAAAATATCACATGCATTTCCTATCGCCCATATTGGAAACATATATTGCCAACCATTCGGAGGACGAACCGGAACTGTTGCAGGAACTCACCCGTGAAACCCATTTAAAGGTAATCCAGCCCAGAATGATCACGGGACATTTTCAAGGGAGGGTCTTGAGTATGTTATCCAAGATCATCCACCCAAAGTATATTTTGGAAATCGGCACCTATACGGGCTATTCGGCGCTTTGTTTGGCGGAGGGGCTTCAAAAAGATGGGGAATTGCACACCATTGAGGTCAACGAAGAACTCTATCCCATGCAGCGGAGGTATTTTGACAAAAGCGGGCATGGTTCCCAAATCCATCAACATATTGGTGATGCACTGGATATTGTTCCCAACTTGCCCCAAACTTTTGACCTTGTTTTTATAGATGCACAAAAGGTCAACTACGATGCCTATTTTGAGGCGGTCATCCAAAAAACAAGACCGGGCAGCATCATTCTTTCGGACAATGTACTTTGGTCGGGAAAGGTGGTGGAACCCTTGCAAAAATCGGACAAGGCCACGGAAGCTTTACTGGCTTACAATCAAAAACTGAAAGAGGATAACAGGGTGGAGACCGTTCTTTTGCCCATTAGGGACGGACTGACCTTGAGCCGGGTGCTATAATTCGTTCGTACAGCACATAAAACAACCAGCCAGACAATAGTCCAACCAGCATTCCAACCAAAATATCGATGGGAAAGTGTACCCCGACATAAATTCGGCTCATCGCAAACAGTATGGGCCAGATAAAAAACAAAATCGCCCATTTTACTTTGTGCCTCAGGAAGAGGAACACCAACATGGTAATCGAAAACGAACTGGAGGCGTGTCCGGAGAAAAAACTATAGTCCGTGGGTGTTTTTAGTATTCGGATAAGGGTATTGATTTCTTCCGTATTGTTGGGACGTAGCCGCGCTACCGAAATTTTGGTGACATGTGTTATCAATCCGATGAAAACAGCTAGGCCCAAAACCATCAGAAACCTATACCAAGCTTCCTTTTTGGGGAACTTCAGAAAAAATAGCGCTATAAATAACAGAAAAAGGGGAATCCAAGTGGTGAATTGGGTGACCGTGGACCAGAAAACATCGTATTGTTCTATACCCAGCCCATTGAGATAAATAAAAGTGTCCCTATCCCATTTGAGCAGTCTTTCCCACATGGATATTTATTTATTGAGATCTCGTTTGATGGAACCGGAAACTTCGTTCACATTCTTCTTGACATCGTCAATTTCCTTTCGGATATTCTTGGTAAAGTCGGTATCCACGTCGGCGCTTTTTTGGATTTCGCGCTTAATATCGTCGGTGGCATCCCTGAGTTGGCGCATTCCTTTGCCGAGCCCCCTGGCTATTCCAGGGATTTTATCCGCACCAAACACCATCACCACTACAAATAGGATGAAAAATATCTCGGCTCCGCTGATGAATAAAAATTGCATGGCACAAATATAATCAGATCTTAGGTTCAAAATAAAAAAAGCCCCGTGAAATCACGGGGCTCTTAACATAGTTTTTTGGAGTCTTATTTTCCTTTGATGTTCTCCTTGAACTTATCAAAGTCGGACTTCTCTTCTTTCTTGGGCCATGAGTTGTTGGTGGTATCGATATCGGCAGTCTCCAATTTGGGGTCTACCACAATGCCAACAATCTCCTTTTGGGTGGCCATTACTCTTTTCACCTCAGCATCGTTCTTTCTCCAGATTTCTGGTGGATAGGTTACGCTTTCGGTGGTGCCATCTGCGTAGGTATACTCCACGATCAATGGCATCGGGATACCTCCTGGCTTATCAAAAGTGATTTCGTAGAAATACTTAGGCTCTTTTACCTGAGACCTTTCGGCTTCGGTCATATTGTCCATCATAAATGCCTTCAAGTTTTGGGAAGTCTCTGTTGGCGACTTTCCTTTCAGTTCAGGCTCAAAGTCCTCGCTGTCTTCCTCGGCCAAGTACACCAAAGGTGGTAGGTCGGCTTCAGTAAGATTTCTATCGGCCATATATTTTTCCATTTCCTTGGTAGGCTTGTTGGATACGTAGTACTTTTTAACGCCCTTCACGCCGATGTCTACATAATCAGTAGTGTAGAACCATCCTCTCCAGAACCAATCCAAATCCACTGCGGATGCATCTTCCATGGTGCGGAAGAAATCCTCAGGTGTTGGGTGCTTGAACATCCAACGTTGCGCATAGGTTTTAAAGGCATGGTCAAAAAGCTCCTTGCCCATTACGGTCTCCCTAAGAATGTTGAGGGCCGTAGCTGGCTTAGCGTAGGCATTTGGACCAAGCTGGTACACGTTCTCCGGATTGGACATGATGGGAGAAATATAACTTTGGTCTCCTGCCATGTAGGGAACAATCTTGGATGGCTCCCCTCTTCGGGATGGGTATTTTTCGTTTGGAGCGATAACATCTGGATAGTTTTCGCCGAATTCTTGCTCGGCCAAATACTGCATAAAGGTATCCAATCCTTCGTCCATCCAACCCCACTGACGCTCATCGGAGTTGACGATCATCGGGAAGAAGTTGTGTCCTACTTCGTGGATAATCACACTGATCATCCCGTACTTTACCCTATCGGAATAGGTACCATCCTCGTTAGGACGACCATAGTTCCAACAAATCATTGGATATTCCATTCCTTGGTTCTTGGCATGAACGGATATGGCTTTATGGTATGGATAATCAAAGGTGTGTTTTGAATAGGTCTTTAGGGTCTGTGCCACGGCTTTTGTAGACTGCTCTTCCCAAAGGGGGTTTCCTTCTTTGGGGTAAAGCGATACGGCCATCACATCCTTATTTCCTATTTTAACGGCCTGCATGTCCCAGATAAATTTTCTGGAGGTAGCAAAGGCGTAGTCCCTTACATTGGTTGCCTTAAACTTCCAAGTCTTGGTATCGTTGGAAAATCCTTTTTCGGCAGCTTCGGCCTCTTCTTGGGTTACAATGAGCACAGGCTTGTCGTACGACTTGGTAGCTTGCTTGTAACGCTTCATCATTTCTTTGGAGAAAACTTCGTCACGGTTCTGAAGTTCCCCTGTCGCATCCAGCACGTGGTCGGCAGGTACCGTGATACTTACCTCATAGTTACCAAAAGGCAAAGCGAACTCGCCGCTTCCCCAGAACTGGTGGTTCTGCCATCCTTCCACATCGCTGTAAACCGCCATTCTTGGAAAGAACTGGGCGATCACATACGCACGGTTTCCGTCTTTTGGGAAATATTCATATCCCGAACGGGCTCTATTTACAGTGTGGTCTGGAATGTTGTACCACCATTTGATGGAAAATGAAATCTTCTCACCGCTTTTTAAAGCCTGCGGAATGTTCACTCGCATCATGGTTTGGTTGATGGTGTACGACAATGGCCTTCCATTGGCATCGGTTACGGATTCGATATTGAACCCGCCATCAAAAGGTTCGCTGATATAGGTTTGTGCAAAATTATCGGCAGTGTAGGCAATGTTCACACCGTTTCCATCACGCAATGGGGATTTGGAATCCTTGGCACGTACATTTTGGTCCAACTGCACCCAAAGGAACTCTAGGTCGTCTGGCGAATTGTTATGATAGGTAATGGTTTCCTCTCCACTGATTCTGGCGTTCTTATCGTCCAATTGGATGTCCATTACATAATCGGCCTGCTGCTGGTAATAATCGGGACCTGGTGCCCCGGAGGCGGACCGATAGGTGTTGGGAGTTGAAAACTCCTCATACAATTGTTTGAATTTACTCTGGTTGTAATGACCGGGCTCCCGTTCCTGTTTCACTTCGCCCTCTTCCTGCGCCATGACCATGGCACCAAAAAGGAACAACACGGAAGCAAAGCAATACTTAAATCTGTTCATTTTCTATCTGATTTTATAAGGGTGAAAAATAACTAATTTTAACCAATTGTTAAGAATAGGTTATAAGTTTAACATTCCTTTATTGTTTTCCCGAATGAGCACAAAACTTTTTTTGTTTTCCTTCCATTTGACATGCACGATGTTCTTTTGCTCATCGAACAGATCGGTAAGGATTTCGTTCTGTACGGACATGGTTTTGGTTTCCGATAAATTGACATTGGAAATTTCCAAATAGCAGATTACGACATCGGTGTCGTACCGCTTTCCAAGAAAAGTATAATTGGCAGGTTCCCCGTCGAGTTCCACCAAAAATTTTGTCCTGAAGTATTTTTCGATATACTCATCTGCCACCTTGGATTCATTCGGTGTCGCCAATTTGGCTTCAATTCCATAGCGTTCTTTAAGAAGTTTATCCAAATCATCAATAAATATCCGGCTTGTAATCTGAAAGGCGGCATCATCCTCGGAATAGTTAATATTGGTAACGCTGACGTAGAATTTATGGGCTGTTGCAAAAGATACCATTAGAAAAAGTACCATGGGAAGCAATACCATTTTTGATTTCTTGAATTTCATCATCGTATCATAATCTTTAATTGGGAAACAATGTTACGTTTTTATGCTAGCTAACGCAATTAACTTGCCAAATTCGTTTAGATAACAGAATTTAGACTTTAGATGTTAGATATTCTATTGCTGACTCCCGACTCCCGACTTTTGACTTTTGACTCCAACAAAGATTTCTCTACTGCCCCTTCGACTGCGCTCAGGGTGACAGCTCGAAATGACAAGAACCCTATTGGTGCTAATTCGTGAAATTCGTGTCAACGCCCAACACGAGACCCATAACTCGTAACTTACCACTCCCGATTCCTAAGACATCAATCCAAATCATTGTTCTCCCGATACGCCCTGCTTTTCCGAATCATGATATCCAAAATTTGCAGTTTGTCCTCGGAAGCTATCGCATTTTGAAATGCTTCGTCCACTTCGCAGAAATACATGAAATCGTCAATGCGCTCCATGGGAATCTTCAAAGTGGTCAAAAACAGGGAGTCTCCATAAAATCCTTGCACTTCTTGGGTCTGGGCATAAGTTCTATCAATTTTTACCCGGTTCTTGAGCATTTTTGTACGTCCGGTGATGGCATTGATGATGGGATTCAGGCTCATACCCCCACCGGCTCCTCCAAGTCCGCCCCCAGCGGTTACCCTCATGGCAGATGCTTCTTGCAGCTTTCGTTCGCTCTGTGTGGGTATCCGACGATGGGCATTGGGCAGATTCAAGGCCTCGGCAGTCACATCTTTTTCCAGTACCACCCGGTCTATGTCCTTTGTGAGGTCTCCCGTAAGATTATAAGGGGTCACCACCACTTCTTTCAATTCGTTCACAAACTCCTGCATGGGAACCTCAACAAAGTTAGAATTGTACAGGGTTTCGGTGACAGGTACTATTTTCCTAAGAAAGTGTACGGCAGAGAACACTAAGGTATCGTTCACGCTGACCTCGATGGCAAAATTCCCGTCCAAATCGGTGATAACGGCATTTTGGGTGCCTAGATTTTGGACCACCACCCCGACCACATCCTTATCTTCGCTGACCACTCTTCCCCGCAATACCTGTTCCTCACCAGATTGGGCAAAGCCCCATTGGGTTACAAAAAACAATACCGCAAGCCAGCAGTTTTTCATTCTTCGTTCAAGGTTGCCAGATATTCTTTGCTCTGGGTCACTAGAAAATCGATCAACTGAAATTCGTTCTCCTTTTTAAGGAGCGTCTGTGAAGGTACCTTATCGTCGCAGTATAGTAGAAAAGCATCTATTTTATCCTGTGGAAGTCGAAGATCTACGACAAAAAATTCATCATCGTACACTTGGCGAAGCACCTCGCTTACCTTTAAAGGCTCCCTTTCCTGTCCGCTCTCATCCTGCGACTTGAACAGCGCCTTGAAAATGTTTACGAAGTTGATACCGTCCCGCATCCCTCGGGTAATCCGGGAATTGGCCACATTTTCTACCTCTGTGCCACGATCTATTTCGTATTCAAACTGTTTAAAGTCTTCGTTCTTGACCTCTAGGAAACGTTCTTGGTTTTCTGGGGTAACAATCACCTCGTCCAACTCCTGCACCTTTTCGTCCACTTCGACCACCAAACGGTTATTGGCCAAAATTTCCGGGGTGACATCCACTACTTTGAGCTGATAGTTGATGGCGGTAAATACCAACTGATCGCCTTCCTTCACTTCAATCATAAACTCACCGTTATCGTTGGTAATGGTCGCCCGCCCACTAGTGGAGTTGATAACATTCTCATTGGGCACGTTGGAACTCCTATACAACACCTTTCCCCTCAGCATGGTGCGTGAATCCTGTGCTAAGCACCAGCCGCTCAGGAGCAAAGAGAACACTATCAAAAATGTATTTTTCATGTATACGTGTTTACTACAAGTTAAAGAAAAACCTTGACACCGATATAAAAAATTAAGTGGTTCTAAACTTTTGTTAATTCTGCGTTGCCAAATATAGGAAAGTGCTTTCCGTTCACCCGTAAATTTCGTGTTTGGACGGTATTTATGATAAAAATTGGAACATAAGTTTAGTTTTGCTTTTTACGTTTGGTGAAATCCTCAAATAACTAACACTGTGAAAACTTACATTGTCTATTTGGTCATTGGCCTAGTGGCGATCAACTCCCTGAGCGCGCAGGTAAAAATCGGTGACAACCCGCAGAACTTGAACCCCGCATCGTTATTGGAATTGCAGAGCTCCAATCGTGTTTTGGTCATTACCCGGGTTACCGATGCCCAAATGAGCGGTATTTCCCCACTGCCCGGTGCCGTGGTCTACAATACGGACCAAGGCTGTTTGCACTATTACAATGGAACGGAATGGATCAATATCTGTGAGGAGTTGGACAATTCGTTTACCGTAAGTACAAGAGCTGATTCCCTGCAACAGGTAAATCCCAATGCAAGGGACAACACTATTGCCATTTTGGAGTCCATCAACCCAGATGGGAGCACCAATTATAATTTTGAGGTCAACCGAATTACGGGCGCGAACATTGTGGATACGTCCATCAACGGTTCCACCAAACTGCAAAACGAATCCGTGACCAACAACAAACTGGCCGAAAAGTCCGTAGGACTACGGAATTTGGCCGATGCCACCAATACCGGCGACCTGTTGATGTACAATGGAACCGCATGGAACTTTGTGAACCGTACGGACCTGCTGAACACCCAGTTGGACAGTATTGTGGGGAACGAGGTGGTTGGTCCCACCGATGCTACTCTTCTTTTAAATGGTGCTGGGAGTCAAGCCGACCCGTTGACTTTGGATGTGGCCGAAGGCGGAATCACCGCTTTTGAGATTGCGACCGATGCAGTGACCACGGATGAAATTTTAAATGGCAACATACTTACAGAAGATATTTCGGATGATGCGGTGACCACCGCAAAGATTTTTGACGGGGCGGTGACCAACGCCAAACTTGATAAAGCGAATATTCCTTTAAGTGGATTTGCTGCAGCCGCAGCGAATGTTGATTTGGATAGCAATAGGATTATTGATGTCGGTAATCCTGCGGATGCCCAAGATGCCGCGACCAAAGCCTATGTCGACGCACTGGACGGAACGGACGACCAAGACCTTGGAACCGGAACTGGCGGTACTCCAAATGAGAGCGTCGAGCTGACCATAACGGATGGAGCAAGCACGACAATAGACATCCGTGATGCGGATTCCGATATAACCAACGAAATACAGAACATCGAGGAGGTTCTAGCCGATGGAAACAACGCCAACGGAGCCGTGATAACCGGACTCGGCACACCGACAGCAGCAAGCGACGCAGCTACAAAAGCCTATGTCGACGCACTGGACGGAACGGACGACCAAGACCTTGGAACCGGAACCGGCGGCACTCCAAATGAGAGCGTCGAGCTGACCATAACGGATGGAGCAAGCACGACAATAGACATCCGTGATGCGGATTCCGATATAACCAACGAAATACAGAACATCGAGGAAGTGCTCGCCGATGGAAACAACGCCAACGGAGCCGTGATAACCGGACTCGGCACACCGACAGCAGCAAGCGACGCAGCTACAAAAGCCTATGTCGACGCACTGGACGGAACGGACGACCAAGACCTTGGAACCGGAACCGGTGGCACTCCAAATGAGAGCGTCGAGCTGACCATAACGGATGGGGCAAGCACTACAATAGACATCCGTGATGCGGATTCCGATATAACCAACGAAATACAGAACATCGAGGAAGTGCTTGCCGATGGAAACAACGCCAACGGAGCCGTGATAACCGGACTCGGCACACCGACAGCAGCAAGCGACGCGGCTACAAAAGCCTATGTCGACGCACTGGACGGAACGGACGACCAAGACCTTGGAACCGGAACTGGCGGTACTCCAAATGAGAGCATCGAGCTGACCATAACGGATGGAGCAAGCACTACAATAGACATCCGTGATGCGGATTCCGATATAACCAACGAAATACAGAACATCGAGGAAGTGCTCGCCGATGGAAACAACGCCAACGGAGCCGTGATAACTGGACTCGGCACACCGACAGCAGCAAGCGACGCAGCTACAAAGGCATACGTGGATGGAATTAATGTTTCTTCGGGAGATGGGATTACAGTCACAAATCCCGCTGTCCAAGAATTTAATGTAGCTGTGACCAATCCTGTTATAGCAGTAGGAACCGTTATTGGTGGAGTGGACAACTCCACTGGAGCAATTGTAACTAATAATGGGGGTGGTTCATATACAGTAGACCTCAGTGTCACACCTACAAATTATGTTGTCCAACTTACCACAATTGGTGGGATAGGAGCAAGAACCATTCAGGTAACAACTCAAACAGGAGCTCAATTCAATGTTCAAGTTTATGACGGAACTGGTGCGGTTTCTGATTCTGATTGGAATTACACAGTAATAGCTTTTTAAATTTTGAAACCCCTCCTCCACATAATCGCCCTTCTTTCCGTCTCGTTTACCTTGGCCCAGAGCGGGCTGTACAATAGTGGTAACTTTACGGTGCAAAACAATGCCCAAATAGGGTTGCATACCGATTTTATCAACGATGGCAATTTTGATCAGACCACCGGACTCGTCGGGTTTTATGGCAATAGGCCCATCATCGTTTCCGGAAGCATTCCCCCCACCCTATGGGACACCGAGATTTTGATGAGCGGCAACGTCTTTTTACAAAACACCCTCTTGGTACGCAACAATGTCAATTTTATTGATGGGGACTTTTTGAGCCCAACCAACATAGCTGCGGTGAACCTAAATTTTATGGACACCGGATTTTTTACCGGGGAAAGCGATGCCTCAAAAGTCACCGGCTTTGCAGCCATCACCAATCAGGATGTTTTTTCCTTTCCTGTGGGCGATTCGGCGCAGCTCAGACCACTGATCCTAAATTCTCAAGGCAATACGCCCTTGGCGGTTTGCGCTTATTTTTTTGAGGACCCTTCCAATCCAGAGACCATTTTGCAGGGTTTCGATACCGAACAAAAAGTCAGGGATATTGGAACGGTATCGGACCGTGAATTTTGGATCATCCAAAGTGATGTGCCTGCACAGGTCACCATTTCTTGGAACAGCCGAAGCTCCTTGGCCACTATACCCAATGCCACACTGGAGTCCATCATTGTGGTAGGCTGGAGCAAAGCGTCCAACCAATGGGTCATTATAGGAAATTCGGCTATAAGTGGCGACCTTGCACAGGGGTTTATCACCTCGCAAACCTTTGTTCCGAGCGATTATGCGGCCATTACCTTTGGTACCATTCCATTGCCCACAGATACTTTTGCCGTGGAAAACCCGACCCTTGGCAATTATTTTTTGAGTCCAAACGGGGATGGCATCAACGATTTTTTGGTCATCGATGGGATGGAAGAATCACCGAACAATAGCTTGCGCATCTTTAACCGCTTTGGTCAAAAAGTGTTTGAAAAGTTCAACTACATCAACGAATTTAATGGGGTATCCAACACGGGAAGTTTTGTGGTGAGCCAAGATGCTGGGCTACCCGAAGGTGTCTATTTTTACTTGGTTTCGTTGGACGACCTAGAGTTGCAGTACACGGGCTTCCTTTTTCTGGACAGATAAAGCCATTGAACATTATTTCTTTCCGTTTTATTCTTTTTCATAAATTTGTGCTGGTCCTAAGATAATACCTCACGCAAGACCACCTCTTCTTTCCCAAACACTTTTGCAGTAGTCATTAGAACTAAAATTATGGTTCAATGAAAAAGTTTCTTTTTTTGTTGGCGCTGCTTGGTCCTACCATACTTTTGGCACAGGTCAAGATCGGTGCCCATCCAGAGTCCATAGACGCGGGCTCCATCCTCGAACTGGAAAGTTCCAATAAGGCCCTCGTGCTTACCAGGCTCAATAATGAACAAATGCTGGGTTTAAATCCACTACGTGGGGCTTTAATCTATAATTCGGACACAGCCTGTTTGCACTATCACAATGGAATCCAATGGATAAATCTTTGTACAGCGCTGACCGGCCTCACGTTTACGGATAACGGTGATGGCAGCATTACCTTGGAAGACGGGCAAGGAAACGAAACCACCTTTAATGGTGCTCCGGAGACGGTAACCACCCTTGTCAATAACATGGATGGCACTTTCACCTACACGAATGAAGCCGGAAATGAGACCGTCATCAACATCCTGAATACCGATGAACAGACCTTGGGCACCAATGGAAATCCAGGCCATATCGAAATTTCAAATGGCAATAGTGTAGTACTGAACGTTGAGGATGCAGATGCTGACAATCAAAATGAAATTCAAAACCTAGAGTTCAACGGAGGCATTATAAGCCTCTCCGATGATCCTGGGAACACCCAAATTGACCTCAGCAATTATGATAGTGACGCCACGGACGATTTTGATGGCGATTGGTCCTCCCTCACCAACATACCCGCTGATATTGCCGATGGGGATCAAAATACGGTAACCAACTTGGTCCAGGACAATATGACCGGAGTGGTGACCTATACCAACGAATCCGCCGTAGACCAGACAATAGAAATCATTTCCATTGACGCCAACAATCATATTACGGTCGGAAGTGATGGCGGCGCCTATTACGAAAGCCCCATCAAGGCTTTTGGAAAGATTGCACCAAACGGAACCATATTGCGTGCCACTGCAGGAATAACCATTACCAAACTGGCAGGTGCCGGACATTATCGAGTCAATCTTCCGGGTATGATGTCCGATGCCAACTACATCATACAAATTGCACAACCCAGTCGCGAAGGCGCAGGAAACGATGACCCCAGCATTGCCTATCTCAATCAATCGGTTTCAAGCTTTGAAGTAATCATAGGGGATAACGACAACGGAGGAACGGATACAGGAAGATTTGATTCTGAATTTATGTTTACGCTTTTGGATTTATGAGGGCGATAATCGTTCATACCAAATCTTACTCCCTCCACAACTGGGTGATGCTTTTTTTGCTTCTGATATTTCAAAAAGGCCTGGCACAGGATGCGCTTCAAAATTTTGGGAACCTTCGTGTTCATGAAAATGGTATGGTCGGTTTTCATACAAACCTCATCAACAATGGACCATTTGACCAAAACCTGGGGTTAGTGGGTTTTTATGGTAACCAAGAGCTGGAAGTTTCGGGCACGGAGCCTGTTGCGTTTTTTGATTTTGAAATCTTTGCTGAAAATGGATTATTGCTATCCAATGGACTACAGGTGAGAAACAATATCAACTTTGTGATAGGGGACTTGATTACCGCAAAAAACAGCTCAAACATTGCCATTGGTTTTGTGGACGATGCATTCTACATTGGCGCAGCAAACACTTCCCACATAAATGGGTATGCCAGCATAACCAATAAAGAGCTATTTACCTTTCCCATAGGTGATGGAACTCGATTAAGGAGTTTGACCTTGGCGTCTTCACAAACCAATGCTATGGCAAAATCCGCCTACTTCCACGAAGACCCAAACAATCCCTTATCCGTTAATGCACAATTCAACACCAACAGCAAAGAAAATGAAGAACTCGAAATCAGCAATGTTGAATTTTGGGCCGTAGAAAGCGAGTACCCATCCACAGTCACCATCAAGTGGTTCCCTGACAGTTTTCTAAGCCTGCTTTCCGATAATGCCCAAAAACTTCGGATTGTTGGGTGGAATAAAAGTACGCAACAATGGGAAGATCTTGGGAACACCGCGGTGACGGGTAATTTGGAATCCGGCAGTATCACTTCGGATCTATTTGTTCCCAATCAATATGCCGTGGTCACTTTGGCCGGTATGGAGAACGCCCTGGAAACACTTTCATTAGCATCCAAGAACTACTTACTAACACCCAATGGTGATGGCGCCAACGATTCTTTTAGACCTATTGATGCGGAAAACAGCCCTAATAACATTCTAAATATTTACAATAGAAACGGGATACTCGTCTACTCAAAAATCAACTATCGCAACGAATTTGATGGAATCTCGAACGTTAACTCCGTTTTTAAGCGGAATAAGGGACTGCCCAGTGGCGTATATTTTTACATCCTTACCCTAAAAGATACGGGCAGTAAGGTAAACGGTTATATTTACATCGCCCGATAGTTTGAACAGGTCCTAAATATTTCAAAAGACGAATTAAAAATACTTCTTAACTTGGTGCAAAATTCGTTTTCATGAAAAGAAGAAACTTTATCAAAACCACCTCGGCTTCGGGATTGGCCTGTGCCCTCCCTCCCCTGTTTCCCACGATTTTCGACCCAATTTATTCCACAGAAGAATTAATGGGGAAAGCCAAAATCGAGTTGTTTGGTGAGGGCATCAACCTTAGAAAAGAGGCTTATGAGTCCTTCTTGGAAATGAAAAAAGCTGCCTATTCGGACGGATTTGACATCAAAATGGTATCCAGTTACCGCGATTTCTTCCGGCAGCGGACCATTTGGGAACGGAAATATCTGGCCTTTACCGAGGAAGATGGCATGACACCCTTGGATGCCATCGACAAAATTATAGAGTACTCCACTATTCCAGGTACGAGCAGGCATCATTGGGGTACGGATATCGACATTATTGATGGCTTCCCTGAAGTATCCGGAGATGTACTTGAGGCCGATAAGTTTGAGGCAGGCGGTCCTTTTGAAGGCTTAAAACACTGGTTGGATGAAAATTCGACCAAATATGGGTTCTATCTGGTATACACCAACAATCCTAGACGAAGGGGCTTCAAATATGAGCCATGGCATTATAGCTATGCGCCTCTTTCCATTCCCATGCTCACCGAATACCGAAAGTTGAACATTCTGAAATTGCTCCAAAAAGAGGATTTCTTCGGTATCGAACACTTTACCAATAGGTTTGTACGCACCTACATACAGGACAATATTTTGGACATCAACCCCGTATTGCTATAACCGTTTTTTTGTATCTTCCGTTAGCTAGAACACTACACCATGAGAAGAGGAAGTTGGAGGATACGCATCCTTATCGGCTTGGCCATCGTAGCCTTTGCCTTTATTCGCCGCTGCAGCAACCAAGAGGAAAACCCCTATACCGGTAGAACGCAGAACATTGACATGACGGCCGAGCAAGAGATTGCCATAGGGCTACAAAGTGCACCCCAAATGGCACAACAGCACGGAGGGCTCTACCCCGATGAACAGCTACAGGCATTGGTGGACGCCGTTGGCAACAAACTGGTAAACAACAGTGTGGCCCGTGAGACTCCCTACCAGTACGAATTCCATCTTTTGGCCGATGACAGCACCATCAATGCATTCGCACTTCCGGGCGGACAGATTTTTATCACTTACGCCCTTTTTTCCCAACTGAACGAACCACAACTAGCTGGCGTTTTGGGGCATGAGATAGGCCATGTACTGGGAAGGCATTCCGCGGAACGTATCGCTGAGAGCAGTTTTTGGCAGACCTTGGCCACAGGAGCCTCCGTTGGAGGAGACATGGGGAACCTGGTCGCTGGGATTGGGCAGAACACCTTACTGAAAAATGGAAGGGGCGACGAGCTAGAAAGTGATGAACTGGGTGTCCTTTTTATGATTGAATCCGGGTACGACCCCACCGAGATGATCACGGTTATGGAAATCCTGAAATCGGCCACAGGCCCAAACAGGGTGCCAGAGTTCCAAAGTACCCATCCCGACCCCGAAAACAGGATAGAAAAAATAAAAGAGGCCATCGAAAAATATTCCGGTCGATAGAATTGGCTGTTTATCGATAAAAAAGGCATTCTGTCTTTTATTCCTTATCTTTGAGTAAACCCGAATCCTACCTACGTTCTCTTAATCTTTTTATGCGGTAAAAAGAGAGAACATATGGGAACACTAGTACACTTTAAAGATCTCTATTTAGAGGCGTTTGACGATTGCAAACCTAGCTTTGTCGTATATTTCTTGAAGGGATATTCGATATTTTGCGCGGTCATGTTGTTCATGGCCTTTTACGCATTTTTGTACAGAGCTTTTACAGGCTTTGAATTCTAAGCCGCGAGACACACTCTTTTGCAAGGACACTATAATTATGTAAAATGAGCAAAGGCCCCATCCGTTTGGATAGGGCCTTTTTCGTTCGACGAATAAACTCCTTTTCTATTTTTTCATAGCAGTTTCCAAAACGGACTGAGCTTCAGTTGCATTGGACATTTTTGCGTACTTCATGGCGGTCATTCCCCCATCGCAGCGCATTTTCAGGTTGGCCCCATTTTCGATGAGTACCTTCAAAACTTCCGCCTTGTTGTACCTAGCGGCATAATGGATAGGAGCCCTTCCCAAAGATTTTTGGTTGACATCCTCCCCCAGTTCGATAAACTTTTTTACAGTGTCCACATCCCCTTGCATCACCGCCTTGCAGAAAGCGCTGAGTTCATCGGGAGCTACCATTTCAAGGTTGACCGTGTTGTTAGTGGCAACAGGTTCGTTGGCAGTAATGCCGCTTAGGGCCAACATGGAAAATGCGGCCACTGTGAAAATTGTTTTTTTCATGATGAATGTTTTTGATTAATGAATTTACTTGTTATAAAAATAGACTTTCAAAAACCCGTCCTGTTACACGATTAACAGTTATATAACTAAATTTTAACTATCCTTCAATTTTAACATAAAATAATTAACAATTCCGCAATTATAATTTTAACAAAAAGCTAGGGCATCCAAGGAGATCATTTTACTTTTGTAGTACAACTTTCAACTATGAACAAAAAGGTTATTCTTATGATTTTGGATGGATGGGGAAAATCTCCCGATCCAAATGTTTCGGCCATTGAAAAAGCAAACACACCATTCGTTGATTCACTCTATAAAAACTACCCAGATGCAGACTTGCTCACCGATGGCATGAACGTAGGGCTACCTGAAGGACAGATGGGAAACAGCGAGGTGGGGCACATGAATTTGGGAGCTGGACGTATCGTATATCAAGATCTGGCAAAAATCAACAAAGCCGTAAAAGAAGACACCTTAAAAAACGAACAGGTCCTTAAAGATGCATTCGACTACGCCAAAACCAACAACAAACCCGTGCACTTTTTGGGATTGGTGAGCGATGGTGGGGTGCATAGCCATATCGACCATTTAAAGGCTTTGATCACAGCTGCCGATGAAAGCGGGGTAGAGCACGCCTATATTCATGCCTTTACCGATGGCCGTGATGTGGATCCCAAAAGCGGAAAGGGCTTTTTGGTGGACTTGGACCAATTTTGCGCGGACAAAAAGACCAAACTGGCTTCTGTAATCGGAAGATACTACGCCATGGATCGTGACAAACGTTGGGAGCGGGTAAAAATGGCCTACGATGTGGTCGTAAACGCCGAAGGCGAAAAAACCCAAAACATTGGGAAAGCCGTGCAAAAGAGCTATGATGAAGGGGTAACCGATGAATTTATCAAGCCCTTGGTCATGACCGATTCAAACAATGAACCGCTTGCCAAAATCAAGGATGGTGATGTCATTATTTTCTTTAATTTCAGGACCGATAGGGGCCGTGAACTCACGCAGGCCCTGAGCCAGATGGATTTTCACGAGCAGAACATGCACAAATTGGACTTGTATTATGTGACCATGACCAATTATGATGAATCCTTCAAGGGCATCAAAATCATTTTCAACAAAGAGAACATTAAGGACACTCTCGGTGAAACCCTTGCCAAGCATGGCAAAAAGCAGATTCGAATAGCCGAGACCGAAAAATATCCGCACGTTACCTTCTT